>JAFAHT010000049.1 GCA_019237095.1 Planctomycetaceae bacterium | reverse complement strand
GCAACATGGAGTGGCCGCACCTGATCGACAATGCGCTCAAGGCGCACTATCTTTACCGCCGCGACCGCGATTACGTGGTCCAGCCCAACGGCGAGGTGGTGATCGTCGACGAGTTCACCGGCCGGCTGATGGTCGGCCGCCAGTGGTCCGACGGCTTGCACCAGGCTGTCGAGGCCAAGGAACGCGTGAAAATCAAGGAAGAAAACCAGACGCTCGCCACGATCACGCTGCAAAACTTCTTCAAGCTCTACAAGAAGCTTGCGGGAATGACCGGCACCGCCATGACCGAAGCGACCGAGTTTTACAAGGTCTACGGCCTGGACGTGATCGCCATCCCGACCAACCGGCCGCTCACGCGCAGGAACTTGCCCGATGTCATCTTCCGGAGCGAGCGCGAGAAGATCCAGGCCATCCTCGACGAGATCAAGGACGTGCATGAGACCGGCCGCCCGATCCTGGTCGGCACGACCTCGATCGAGAAGTCGGAAGAGCTGTCGGATTACCTGAGCCGGTTCGGCATCGCCCACCAGGTGCTCAACGCCAAGTACCATGAGCGCGAGGCCGAGATCGTGGCTCAGGCGGGCCGCCAGGCGGGGGTAACGATCGCCACCAACATGGCCGGACGCGGCACCGACATCATTCTGGGCGGCAACCCTGAGTTCATGGCCTGGGCCGACCTCAAGCGGGAGACCGATGAGGAAGGCCGGCTCAAGTACGAGACCCGGCTCGACGTATCCAAGGAAGTCTGGCAAGACGCCGTGGCCAAGTACGATCCCGAGATGAAGGCCGAGGGCCGCGAGGTGGCCGCCGCGGGGGGCTTGCACATCATCGGCACCGAGCGGCACGAAAGCCGGCGCATCGACAATCAACTGCGCGGCCGGGCCGGCCGCCAGGGAGACCCGGGCTCGTCACGGTTCTTCCTCTCGCTGGAAGACGACCTGATGCGCAAGTTCGCCGGCGAGTGGGTCTCGGCCGTCCTCACCCGGCTGGGCATGCAGGAAGGCGAGGCCATCGAGAGCAAGATGGTCAGCCGGCGCATCGAGGGAGCCCAGAAGAAAGTCGAGGAGCGGAACTTCGATATTCGCAAGAACCTGCTCGAGTACGACGAGGTCATGGACGAGCAGCGCAAGCGGGTCTACTCGTTCCGCCAGAGCCTGCTCGAGGGATCGCCCCCCAAGGACAAGATCCTCGAGATGATCGATTCCCAGGTCAAGGACTCCGCCGAGCGCTTCCTGGCCGAGGACTACGGTGCCGCCAGCTTCGCCGAATGGGTCTCTCAGCGGCTGGGTATCGAGGTCACCGCGCGCGATCTGAAGGGTGCCAGCTTCGAGGACGCTGGCGACATTGTCCGGTCCAAGGCCGAGCGTCAGCTCCACGAGACCATCCGCGAAGCGATCGAGGAAAACCTCCCTTCCGACGCCGATCCCTCGGAGTGGACCTGGGTCGCGCTGGCGACGTGGGCGAACAACCGCTTCGAGCTGAACCTCAAGGAGAAGGACCTCAAGAAGTTCGCCCACCAGGATGCGGAGGAATTCGAGTTCGGCCGCGAGGATCTCGAGGAGTTTCTGCATGAGAAGGCCAGCGCCTCCATCGAAAAGCTTGACCTGAACCCGGCCCGCGACTTCCTCGAACCCGACTGGGGCCGCCGTTACCTGGTCGACTGGGCGCAACACAAGTTCGGGTTTGCGATCGACCCCGAGTCGTGGGCGGGTCTTGATCGGACCGAGATCATCCGAAGACTCCAGGACAGCGCGCGGCAGCACTACGCCCTCAAGGAGGCCGAGCTGCCGGTTCGAATTGCCCTGACGCGGTTCGTGGCCGATCGCTCACAGCACATGCCTCCACGCTATGATCGGGAGGGTCTAGCGGCCTGGGCGACGGAACGGTTCCACACCATCATCGACGCCGCTGAGATCCGGCCGCTGCTGCGGGCCGAGATCGAGGCTTTCCTGCTCAAGCAGGCTCATGATCGATACCAGGGAGCTGCGCTGGCCGACGAACTGGATCACCGGCTCGACGCGGCCTATCCGCCTGCGCCTGGTCGGGAGAAGCACAGCGCAACTGGCGACGCCGCGGCCCTGGCCGATCTGGCCTCCTGGGCTCATGAGGCCCTTGGTGTCGAGACGACCGCCGACGAGCTGGGCACCCTGTCCTCCGCCGACACCCGTGTCTTGCTGGTCAACGCCCTGGACGCCAAGCATCGCCCCGAAATGCGCGAGATGGAAAAGGTCGTCCTGCTGCAGATTCTCGACGCAAGCTGGATGGAGCACCTGCGAGCGATGGACCATCTGCGGAGCTCCATCGGCCTGCAGGGCTATGCTCAGATCGACCCCAAGGTCGAGTACAAGCGCGAGGGCATGCGCATCTTCACCGAGATGTGGAACGGCATCGCCGACCGCGCGACCGACCTGATCTTCCGGGTCGAGCACTTCGATCCCCAATTCCTCTCGTACCTGGGATCACACTGGAAGCTCGACCGGGCCCGGACGATCCACGACTCGGCCGATTCGCAACTGGCCGCCGCCGCCGTCCCGGTCTCCGGCGGCATCCGCCAGGTTCAGGACGCCGCCATCGCCGGTAGCCAGCAGTCCACCGAGAAAAAACGCGAGCCCGTACGGAATGTTGGAAAAAAGGTGGGCAGGAATGACCTTTGCCCGTGCGGCTCAGGAAAAAAATTCAAAGCCTGCTGTATGCGCAAGCAATCCCCGAACGATCCTTTTTAACCAGATCGCCTGTGTTCTCCGCTGTTCCATTCGTCCGGTCGCGCGGGCCGCATGGTCACAAGAAGATCGCTTGCCCAGAGCTCTGGTGAGGCCCCTGTCCCGCAACGCGATCTTCAGACATTTCAATCAGTTAAGTCCGAGCCGCAGATCCAGCAACGCGGTTTTATGAGGGTCGAGGCCTGCTCCCCATGGCCGGGATGGTGCATCGACAGCCGGCTCCTCGAAGTCCTTCTCTTCGGCCCGCTGCGATTGAGGCACGCTTGTTGCTACGGAATGGAGTCTTGCTGAGAGGACAACCGTTCTGGATCGGGAAAGGATTCCCCAAGATGCCCTTCGCTTTGAATCTGATCTATGTCGCATTGCTGTTTCTGCTCGCTCCCGTGCTGGTTTACCGCATGATCCGATCGGGCAAGTACCGTGAGGGCCTGTGGGAGAAGTTCCGTGGTAACGCCCCGTTGCGCATAGGTGGCCAGCCGTGCCTCTGGTTTCACGCTGTGAGTGTGGGCGAGGTTCTCTTGCTCAGACCGCTGGTACGTGAGATGGCCCGCAGGCGTCCTAACTGGGAAGTGGTCATCTCGACGACCACGACGACCGGCTTGGCGGTGGCCCGCCGGACATTTCCCGACCTGATCACCTTCTATGCACCGCTGGACTTCAGTTGGGCCACCCGGCGGGCGATGGCTCGCATCCGGCCGACTGTGCTGGCCCTCGTCGAACTGGAACTGTGGCCGAACCTGATCCGGGCGGCGAAGGCGTCGGGGGCCAAAGTCGCGATCATCAACGCCCGGCTCAGCATCCGCAGCTATCGCGGATACCGCAGCCTGCGCCGACCGCTGGGAACCACGCTTCGATGCATTGACGTTGTCGCGGCCCAGGACGCCGATTACGCTCGCAGGTTCGTGGAGCTGGGAGTTCCGAGCGACCGGGTGAGTGTTACCGGTTCGGTCAAGTATGATGGACTGGAAAGCGACCGGAACAACGCCCAGACTCGCGATCTCCGCAAGGAGCTGGGGCTCTCGCACTCCGACCTGGTCTTCGTGGCAGGAAGTACAATGGACGGTGAGGAAGCCGCCGCGCTGGGTGCCTATCGGGCGGCTCGGCTTCAGCACCCCAGCCTGCGGTTGATCCTGGTGCCCCGCCACGCCGAGCGGTTCGACGACGTGGCCGAGTGGCTGGCCCGGAACGGGGAAGCTGTCGTTCGGCGGACCCAGCTTGCCAAGGGCCCTGTGCACGTCTCCCCGGCAGGCTGCCCACCTCCCGTCATCCTGATTGACACAATCGGCGAACTGGGGGCGGTCTGGGGGCTGGCCGACGTCGCGTTCGTCGGGGGCAGCTTGGTTCCCGGTCGCGGTGGCCAGAACATGATGGAACCGGCCGCTTACGGTGCCTCGGTTCTGTTCGGGCCTCATACGTCCAACTTCCGCGAGACGGTCGAACAACTTCTGGCGCGCAACGCCGCATGTCGGGTCGCGAATGCCGACGAGTTGAAGTTGAAACTTCAGGAAGATCTTGACGATCCCGAAGCGGCTGCCACACGGGCGGCCGCCGGCCGGTCGTTCGTGCTGGCCCAGCATGGAGCCTCCGGCCGCACCCTGGCCGAGCTCGACCGGCTTGTTGAATCATCATCCACCCAAAAGTCGGCTTGAACCTGGCTTGCGTTTCGAGTTACGCTCTTGGCACTCCGTGCGTATATTTGGATCGAGAGCGCGCCGTTGCAGCTCCCGTTGTGAATCGATCCGTCCCTCTCAGCGGCACCACCCTTAGTGATGACAGGACCCCGAGATGAGCGAAAAAGAGACCGAGAGTACACCCGCTCCGCATCCCCAGGCCACGACAACCGAGGTCGTCGTTGACGATTCGAGCACTCTGCCATCGTACTCCAACTTCTGCCGAGTGACGGCGACTCCCGAGGAGGTAATCCTCGACTTCGGCCTGAATCCCCAGCCGTTCGCGACCGGCCGCCAGGACGTCAAGGCGAACCAGCGGATCGTGATGAACTTCTACACGGCCAAGCGTCTGCTCACAGCGCTGGGTATGACCATCCAGCGGCATGAGGGAACTTTCGGCTCGATCGAACTGGACGTCCGCCGCCGAGCCACTGGCGCTCCTCAGTACCCGCAGCCTGGCCGTGTTGTCCCCCAGGGCCTGGTCGAGTAAGAGTAAGACGGATTCCGGCTCCGTCACGGCTCCCCTTCAGCGCGGCGCTCCTCTGGAGCGTGAATCTGGAACCAGTCCAGGTGATCAAGGCAAGGCAAACCCAGCCGAGCTGCTTGGTCACCTGGCCCCTTCCTGGCTTTTCTCCCATCCCATCGCATTCCATCATCGTCTTTCGGTCCAGCTCGAACTCGCGAAGCCTCTCGGGTGGCTTGCTCCATCAATGACGAGTTTTCCGCATTTGCGGATTCTTTGGCTGATCGCAGGTAAGGGTTCCGGCCGATTCAGATGGTAAGAAATAATCCGCGAGTGCGGGTTACGCCCCGTTCAGGGGTATTGCCGGATGTTTCGACTGATCAACCAGCGCCACTTGCGCCGACACCGTGACTTGCCGGGCATCTCGACCTCGGTTCAGGACGGACGAGTCCAGCGATAGGAGATAATGGAATGTCTCTGCCATCCCGAACGCGGGCGCGTGGCCAAGCGAAGCGGCGTCGAGCTGTTCAATTGGAAACTCCCTTTCCGCTGGAGGAGCGCTGCCTTCTGGCCCCCTATGTTACGGTCTTTCCCGTGACCGCAACTTTCACGGCGACCACGACCCCGACCACGAACGCGGACCTGGGCGAGATCACGGTTGCCCAAAACACGACCGCGACGAATATCTCGACATCAGCCCCGATCACTTCGGTGGCCGAGTTGACACCGCTCTCCTCGTTCGGGGGCGACATTGTGCGCCTCGCGGCTGGTCCGGGTGGAGTATTCGGCAACGGACTCTATGCGATTTCGCGTGGCGCCGGCAGTAACACCAGCGCAGTCAACCGGCCGGGCGTGATTTACCGCATCGATCCGGCCACGGGCAAGGCCAGCGTGTTCTTCGACCTCAACACGGTCCTCAGCCAGATCGACCCCAATGCGCTGGCCACCGACGGTAAGAACCCCGCGGCCAACTCGCTCGGCGCCTCGACGGGATTCGTCAACTGGTATGACATTGCTTTCGATCCGGAAGGCAACTTTGACGGCAGTCCCACGATGTTCGTCGCCAGTGCCGATAGCACCGACTCCTCGAAGAACGCGATCTACATGATCTCGCCCAGCGGACAGTTCCTGGGGGCGTTCGTGCTGATGACTAATAATCAGGCCTCAACCACGTTCAATCTCAATCCCACGGGCATGGTCATACCCGGTCCGGAGGACCAGGCGTTCCTTCGCGGTCTGCTGGCCGGCAGTGGCATCAGCACGACGGGTGGCACGTTCGCCGGACTCTTCTTTAACGCCAACGCCTATTCTCCCGGGCAGGTCATCAGCAACTCGACTTCACCCACAATCCAGTCGACTTTTCCCACGGGGGTCTCCGAGACAGGAATGGGCGAGCCCGTGGTCGGGAACACAATTGTGACCCAGGGCACCTCCGCGGGCACGCTCCTATCAACAACTGTGCACACGGGTCCGATCGTGGGGATGACCGAGGCGGATGCCGATTACATATCGCCGGTCTACTCGGCCTTCACCGACTTTGGAACCCCTGCCGTTGCGGGGACCTCAACCACGCCAGCCACCCCCGCCGTGCCCGGCGATAGCGGCGTGCAGGGATCCAATGGCGAGCTGCTCATCGGATCGGGTCTCCCGGCCACGACGACCTCGCTCACGCTCGACCAGGCCGGGGCCGTGAGCACTGATTTGCGCAGTTTCGAGGACATCGCTTTCGACCACTACGGCTATTTCTCTCAGGACATTCCGCTCACCTCGACCATCACCACCAGCACCACGCCCACCGTCGCCTCCACTACAACCTACACGGTCACCCTTCCGCCCGTGTCCGCCGGCAACCTCTTCGTGAGCGACCTCTCCTCGGGCCTCTCGGACATTGTCACCTTGACATCAATCGCCGAAACCAACGCCGAGGGCGAATCAATACCGGCGGGCGTGTCGGTGACAGCCACCGTCCCCGTCGACGGGACGACGATCGTCGGGCTCCAGTTGCAAAATCCCTTCATGCCGTACAACGCGACCACCAATCCTCTGGTCGTGTTCCACACGCTCGAGAGCGTCAGCCCCCTCCTGGGAGGCCGGATTATCCAGATCACGCCCCAAGGAGTCGTCAGCGACTTCGCCCAGAATTTTGACGTGTACACCCCGACCGACGTGCCGGTCGTGGCCGGGACACCCGATCCGACAAGCTTCATCGATTCGGAGCTATCCATCACGTTCTCGGCGGATGGCACAACCCTGTGGGCCTCGGACAATCAAGGCATCTGGCAGTTCAAGACCACGGCAAGCCTGGCCGACTCGACAACCGGAACCCTGATCGGGCTGAACGACCTTCGCACGCTGGGCGTTCCCTATGACGGCCAGGGTAGCGCCGTGGCCGTGGTCGACACCGGCGTGGACGGACAGTCGCCGCCGTTCCGCGGCCGCGTCACGACCGGCACGAACATCTGGACCGGGGGTCCGGGCAACCAAGATCTGGCCGCAAATGCGGGCGGGGGTACGACAGAGACCACCCTGGTCAACACCTTCGACGGCCACGGCACGCCGGTGGCCGGCGTCGTGGCTCAGTTCGTGCCCCAGGCGACCATTGAGCCTGTCACGATCTTCGCGCCCTTTATCGGCTCGGTCACGCTCCCGACGAGCACCCCCACCCCCACTCCCACCCCGACCCCCACCCCTACTCCCACGCCCACCCCCA
>JAFAHT010000540.1 GCA_019237095.1 Planctomycetaceae bacterium | reverse complement strand
GCTGATCAAGGTCGTCAACTCGCTGTATACCGACGTGGCCGCGAGGGCCAAGAAAGCGGGCGTCGTGGTGAGTCACAGGTATCCCGAGTTGGAAGGCTCCATCCCCATCCCGGCGAAATTCACCATCGAGCTGGGCCAGCGGATGGTGGATCTCGCCGGGAGCGACGATCACGACAGGGCGCTGGACCAGAGCTTCTTGCAACTGAAGCTCTACAGCGCGCACCCGTTTCAGCGTCGGAACGACAGCCCCCCGAAATACCAGTTCGGCAAGGACGCCCTCGCGTTCTATCGGGACGCGGGGAACAAGGACCGCCCCTTCGACCGGATCGAGAAGACCCGCGTCGGCGCCCGGGTCCTCCGCTACGCCACGCCGCTGATCATGAAGGAGCAATGCCTGAAATGTCACAACGATCCCAAGCTCTATGAACTCGACGAGTTCCGCAAGACGGACTGGAAGGCCGGCGACATCCGGGGCGTCCTGGAGGTCGTCTGCCCGCTGGAAAACAACGCCGAACAGACACAGAAGACGCTCCTCAACACCTATCTGGAAGTGGCCGGCACGGGCGCCGCGGTGCTGGCCCTGTGCAGCGCTGGCCTCATGTTGGGGAGGCGGAGACGTCGCGTCTGACCGGCGCGACACCGCCGGGATGGCTCCGCGCCGATTGTCCCCCTGATCGACCAGGCGCTCAAGCTCGGCAAGAAGTCGCCGCTGCCGGATCGCTGATATCCCGACCTGACCCTGGAATCCTCGCGGCCGGGTAGCTGGCGGCGGAGCCGACGGCGATGCCCCAGTGTCCCAGGTCTTGGCCCTGGGGCTTCCCTCCGGTCAGCCCCAGCCACCCGCCACCCGCCCGCGACGGCGACTTTGCAAAAAATTTTTCTGCAATCCGTCGCGCAAATTCTTCCGAACTCTTCTTACAGCCCGCCGCCTCGTGGGGAATGCTCTTGAACCGCGATCGTGGTGTGCCTGGATTCTCGTTCAGGCCAGGAGATGTTCCATGTTCGAGAGACTTCGTTCGTCGCGCCGCCGTGATCTCCGTCCTTCCCTGGATTCGTTAGAAGAACGAGCCCTGCTCAGTGCCGGGCTGCCGTATCACGTTCACGACGTACGCGTCTCCGCGGACCTCATTGCCGCGAAACACCAGAGCAATCAGCCGCAGGCCGGCGGCCCGAGCATCACGATCCTGAATACCGTCAGCTCTCACGGCTATCGATTTACCAATTTCGACGGACCGAACGCGGGCAACCTCGCGGGCACCGGGACCATGATGAACGGCATTGCGAATTCGACCACCGTCGTTGGGTTTACTATTGCCAACGATGGGAAGACCTTGACGAACTTCACCGCCAATCCCCCGGAGACCACGAAGACCAGGCTCGTGAACATTCGCGGATCGACGACCGCAATGGCCTTCGGGATCAACTCCACCGGTACCGTCGTGGGGACCGACGGGCACGGGAACGCTTTCTCCCTCAATCGTCACGGCGTGCTGAGGACCTTCATCCCCAACGGCGGCTCGTCCGCGGTCGCCTTCGGGATCAACGACCGGGTGAACATCGTCGGCCAGTACGTCACCTCGACCGCGACACCGGGGTTTGTCCTGGTTCATGGAGGTACGTCTTTTCTCACGATCAATGCCCCTTCGGGGCCGAATATCGTGAACGCCCAGGGCGTTAACAACGCCGACATGGTGGTTGGGTTCTACGTCGGCACGGATGGCCAGGACCACGGCTTCATTGCGAGGAAGAGCGCGGTGGCGAAGGGCACCCTCACCCCAGTCGCGGACCCGACCATCCCAGCCGTCTCGGGGGAACCCAGTGCCACGTTTGTATTCTCCCAGATCCTTGGGATCAACGACTTCGGCATCGCGGTCGGCTACTACGGCGACTCCACCCGCAGTCAGCATGGCTTCATTTACAACACCCATACCGGGAAGTACACTTTCCTGGATGACCCCAACGCGGCGTTCAGCAACGGCGTGGAGGTGACCCGGATCACCGGGATCAGCAACTCGGGCGAGATCACGGGGTTCTACTCGGATGCCAATGGTGTCTTCCACGGCTTCGTCGCCACCGTTCAGCCAGCCTGATCCATCACAGTGACGGTGGTCACAGTCGCCACCATGTACCCGGGGCGTCCTTGAAAGGATCTCCATAGCGCGGCTTGCGCCGCAACCCAAGAGGCATTCCGGATTCCCGATTCCAGTAGAGGTCACGCAGTTAGTACTACTCCGTTAAATGTTTTAAGTGCCTGGTAAAAAAGCACTTATGGCATCGGCGGGATTGCGGGATGATGACGGCTGCATTCATGCGACTTCGCGCAAGGCCTTGAAAACAAGGCGTTTTGCAGAAACAAACATCATCCATGCACGCGATTCCGTCAAGAAGATCTAACGGACTAGAGCATCGGTAGCCCGCGGAGGCGGGGGCCACGTGGGAAGGCCGCGTCGATCCGCTCGAACTCGGCATTGGTCAGCCGGAGGTCGCCGGCCCCCGCGTTCTCGGTCACGTGCGCGGGGCTGGAGGCCTTGGGGATCGCGAACAGCGAGGGGCGCCGCACCAGGAACCGCAACGCAACCTGGCGCGGGGTCGCGCCGTGCGCCTTGGCGATCTCACGCAGAACGCGGCCCCCCTTCGTGTTCGGGCCGGGGAAGTGCCCATGCCCCAGCGGGCTGTAGGCGGCCACGGCGACCCCATGCGCCTCGCACCAGGGGATCACGGCGTGCTCGATCGCGCGTTCCTCCAGGTGATAGAGCACCTGATTGCAAGTGAGTTGCCTCTCGCCGGCGATCTCCAGGGCTTCGTCGAGGTCCGGCTCGTCGAAGTTGCTCACGCCCCAGGAGAGGATCTTGCCTATGCGCTGAAGTTGTTCGAAGGCTGTGAACGTGTCCTCTAGCGGGTGCTCGCCGCGCCAGTGCAAAAGGTAGCAGTCGAGACGGTCGGTCCTCAGGCGGGCGAGTGAACGCTCGCATGCCGCGATCGTCCCGGTCCGGGAGGAATTCTGGGGAAGAACCTTGGAAACGAGGAAAACCTCGTCGCGCCGGCCGTCGATCGCCTCGCCGACGATGACCTCGGAGTCGCCGTACATCTCCGCCGTGTCGAGGTGATTCATGCCAAGGTCGAAGCCCCGGCGCAGGGCAGCGACCACCGAGGCGCGGTCGCTCTCGTCGATCTGCCAGGTTCCCTGCCCGACGACCGGAATCTCAAACCCGGTGGGGCCGAATCGACGCCGTTCCATTCCTGTACTCCGCGGACGAACCCGATCGGCTCCTCCTGCACCTGGAAGTCGCGCCCAGCCCGTTACCCGGCCGCCCCGACCTGAGCCCGGCCGCCGATCTTGATCTCCTTGGGCTTGGCCTCCTCGGCCTTGGGCAGCTTCAGCGTCAGTATGCCGTTCTCGAACTGGGCCTGTGCCTTGTCAGCGCTGATCGGTGTCGACAGGGTCACGGTGCGCTGAAAGTGGCCGTGCCGGAGCTCGCGCAGATGATAATGCTCGCCTTTCTTCTCCTCCTCGGCTTTCATCTCGCCGCGGATGGTCAGTGAGTCGCCGTGGGCCGTGATGTGGACGTCCTCAGGCCGCACTCCCGGCAGCAACGCCTTGACGATGAACTCGTCCTCGTCCTCGGTCTCGGCAATGTCCAGGGGCAAAAGCGCAGCGCCGTCGCCCATCAGGCCGACGGGGCGCACGAAGCTCTCCTGCAACAGCGAGTTCATCGCGTCGCGAAGGCTCACCATCTCGCGGAAGGGCTCCCAGTGTTGGATTGCCATGGTTGTTCTTCTCCTCTTGAAAATGCGTGCCGACCTCCAGGCAGCGGCACATGACGTCCCGGATCGGTCCCATTCCGATCCGTGCCATGAGAGGGGATATCTGCCCGGTCGGTTGGTCGTTGCCGACTTAGCAGGCTGCAATCCCAATCAAATACAAGTAGCGTGCCCGAACGAATATAAGTAGCGTGCCCGAAAGGGCCCATCTCGACATTCCACGGCGGGACTGGTCGCCAAGGCTTTCGCGCGAGAGGGTTTATGCCGCTGTGCCAGGTTGCGGGCGGACGGCGTCCCAGCCCATCGACCGGTGCGGGACCGAGACAGCTTGTCTCCTGCTCAAGGACGAGGGACAGTTTGTCACCTCGGGCGTCGCTGACACAGTAGGCACGGCTCAATCGTGAAGCTCGGCCGCTACCGCGGACAGGAGGCTGCGGGAGATGCCTGGGCGATTGCAGAGCTTACTCTGACGCGGGTGGTGCGGGACGCAAAGGATCTTCCAGGTTGTACTCCCGGATTTTCCGCAGCAGGGTGCGGGTGCTGATCCCCAGGAGATCGGCGGCCCGCCGCCGATGGCCTCCGGTCTGGAGCAGGCACTGCTGGATCGCCTCGCGCTCCAGATCGGCCAGCGTGCTCCCCGGGCGGTAACGGGTCCCCGTATCGCTGGCCGCGCTCGTCTGGGTCTCTGGGAGCAGGTCGTTGGGCAGGAACTCCGAGATCAAGACTGTGCCGCTGGCCATGAGCAGGGCCTGCTGGAGGACGCTCTGCAGCTCCCGGACATTCCCCGGCCAGGGATAGCTTCGGAAGCGATTCATCACCTCCGGTGCAACTTCTCGGACCTCACGCCCCAGCTCGATATTATAGCGCCGCAGGAAGAGTTGCACCAGCAACGACAGGTCGTCTCCCCGGTCGCGCAAGGGAGGCAGATGGATGGTGACGACATTGAGCCGGTAATAGAGATCCGGTCGGAATTTACCCTCCGCCGACCACGCCTTCAGATCGCGGTGGGTAGCCCCGATCAGCCGCACGTCGGTCCGGACCAATTCGTTGCCACCGACCCGCTCGAACTCCTGATCCTGGAGCAAGCGGAGCATCTTGGCCTGCACGGTTTCGGTCATGTCGCCAACCTCGTCCAGGAAGAGTGTCCCGCCGTTGCACTGCTCGAACTTGCCGATCCGCTTGCGGTCGGCCCCGGTGAAGGCGCCGCGCTCGTGGCCGAACAGCTCGCTTTCCAGCAGGCTCTCGGGGATGGCCGCGCAGTTGAGGGCCCGATACGGCGCCCGAGCCCGGGGTCCGTGCTGGTAGATGGCGCGGGCGACCAGCTCCTTGCCGGTGCCGCTCTCACCGGTGATCAACACCGGGAGGTTCTGCGCGGCGACCCGGCCAATGGACTTGTACACTTCGCGCATGGCAGGGCAAGTGCCGACGATGGCGCCGGGGAAGTCGGGGTCCGGGGGTGCTTCGGCTACCGCGGCTGGCCGGCGCATCCGCCGGCCCACCTCCAGCGCCTCATTGACCACCCGCCGGAGCTCTCGCAGGTCGAGCGGTTTGAAGAGGTAGTCGTAGGCGCCCTGCCGCATCGCCTCAATGGCAGAGTCGGCTGACCGGGCGAGGGTGATGAAGATGACGGGAATACGCCCGTCGACTTGGCGGATCGCCTGGTAGGTCTCCAGGCCCGACTGGTCGGGCAAACGCAGGTCGAGCAGGATGACGTCCGGCGGGTCGGCACGCACGCGCGCAAGCCCCTCCGCGCCGGTTCGGGCCACCTCAACGCAATGTGTGTGGGCGGGAAACGCCAGGCGCACTTGCCTCGGAATCAAGTCCGGGTCATCATCGATGAGCAGGATATCAGCCATGAGAATTGATCCAGGTGAGTCAAGTAGAAGGCCTGAGCCGGCTGGGCTCTCCTGGGTGGCGAACCGAAGCTTACGGCGTCCCTGGGACGCGAGTCCTGTCCGAATTGTGTGCGCATCGAAAAAGCTCGCAAGCAAATCTGCAAACTATTTTGACGCTTCACAGTCACTTCGATTACCGTTGCCGACATTCTATCCACGGTCTTTATCGCTCCGCAATCGCGTCGGTTGGACCGAGTGGGAACGTCTCCCTGGCCGGTGCTGACCAACCCGAACGGCGATGTCCGCGACGGACCCGGACCCCCTCCAAAGTGTCGTGAATCACTGAGCCTGTGGCTGGCCACGCAATCTTCATGGTTTCCACACATCGACCAGGCGTTACCGGCAACCCGCATGAAAAAAAATTCATTTCATGTCTTGGTGGGCGCAACGCGGACTGCTTGCGCCAGTTCGGGCAGCCATCCCGCCTGTTGTGCCAAGATGTCACTCGACCGGATCGATCCCGACAAGATGTCACACGGAACCGAAAGGATGGGAGATATGGACCCACCCTATACCCCCAGGATTCATTCTTCTGACCTCGTGGACCTTTGCCCAACCGACTGCCTTGGCACACTAGTTGATCTGGAGATTGTCAGTTGACCGGCTGACGGGGGGCCGACTGGTGCTCGGCGTTGCCTCCGGCGACCGGCCGGTCGACCCGCCGTGCCGGCCGCGTCGCACGCGGTTTGAATGAGGGCAGCGACGATGAGCGAGACAGATAGGGTGCGGGCGACAATGCGTGCCTGGGCCATCGACGGCTACGGCGGCCCGGAGCGAATGCAGCTCAGGAAACTCCCGGTGCCCGAGCCAGGGCCGCGCGACGTGCTGATCCGGATGTCCGGCGCCGAGGTCGGCGACTGGGACATCCTGGTACGCGAAGGCGAATGGCCAATGGGGCGACCGTTCCCGCTCGTCCTTGGCCTGGCCGGCGCGGGCACGGTCGCAGCGATCGGCGGAGAGGTGGCCGGCTTTGCCAAGGGCGACTCCGTCTACGCCTACAGTTATCCGCTCTACCAAAACGGCGCCTGGGCCGAGACCATGCTCGTGCCCGCGTCGTACGTCGCCCACGCGCCCGCGTCGCTCGATCTCACGCGGGCGGGCGGGGTAGCGATTGTCGGGCTGACCGCGCATGAGACCCTGACGGACATCCTTGCGGTCCAGCGAAGCGACGTGGTATTGATCACGGCCGCTGCGGGCGGGGTTGGCCACTTGGCCGTCCAGATCGCCACGAGGATTGGGGCGCGCGTCGTCGCGACCGCCAGCCGGCGGAACCACGACTTCGTCCGCGCCCTCGGGGCCGAGGCGGTCATCGACTACACAGCCGAGGACATCGTCGCGGCGGTCCGCACCCGATATCCAGGCGGCGTTGACAAGGTGCTCAACGGCGTTTCGGGCGAGGCGGCGAACCAGGTGGTGAGGATGCTCCGCCAGGGCGGGCGGATGGTCGACCTCACCGGGTCGGTCTCCGAGGTGCCGTCCGGAGTCTGCGTCGATCGCGAATACGTCGTCCGGGCCGATGGCAACAGGCTCGCGCAGGTCGCCCGCATGATCGACGACGAACGGTTGACTGTGGAAGTCCAGGACCTCATTCCCTTCGAGTGCGCGCCCGACGCCCTCGAATTGGTTCAGGCCAAACATGTTCGCGGCAAGATCGTGCTCGAGATCGCTTGACGGTACTCCACCCGAGGCGCTCAAGCCGGCGCCCGGGCCGGAGTCGACGGAGGGAAAAACCAGGTCAAGAACAACCGACGTCCACCAGGGCATTATTCGCCCGAGCCTGCTCGCCGAGCTGGAATCGTTCCACTGACAAAACGTCCTCTCGCCTCATGTACCGTGACAGTTTGTCCTCCCGGCCAGCCCGGAGACCGGGAGTGCCACCCGGGATCCGGGGTTTCCTCGCCACGTTCCGCAACTCCTTCGAGATTTCGCCCTTCCGGAGCGTCCTCAAGACGCGTTTCCTGTCCATAAAAACGATCGGGCATCCCTATTGCAAAGGGGTGTTTGGGCGGCCGCCTCGGCCGTCCCGGCAGAGCTCGCCGGCACGATGCTCGGGATGGAACAAGTGCGAAGTGACATTGAGGAGGCCGCGCGGGAGGACTCCGTGTGGCAACCAATCCGGAGACTCAAACTTCAGGGGGTGGATCATGAGTGGTCGATTTCTGCGGTCGGAGTGGTGGCTTGTGGAGTCGGGTCTGGTGGCCCTTCTCCTTCTGATCGTCGCCGGACCGGTGTGGGCGCAAGAGCCCTCTTCCACGTCGTCCGCCGTTGACCAGACCAGGAACGCGGGACCCATTGTCCGGACCTTCGGCACCGAGGGCGGCTACCGCACCGAGGTGACGACCCAGTCCATGAGCAAATTGAACGAGGAGGACCGTCGGCAGGCATCGCTCCTCATGACCGAAGTCGTGCAACACATCGGCAAGGCGCGTGATGCGAGCTACGCCGACGACACCAAGCAGGCCCTCATGGAGGTGAACAAGGCCCGTGAGGCCGCCCAGGCCATCCGCGCCATGCTGCCCAAGGGGACAGTCCGCACCCGGACGACCGCGCCCGACGGCAGGGTGATTTACGAGGACGAACAGGGAGTTCAGGTGGGACGCATCCCCCTGTATGAGGGAATCCTGCACGCCCAGACCCTGGCACCGATCCTGGCAGCCCGTCGTAACGCGATGGAGGTCGCCGGGTTCAACGTCGTCGAATCGGAGCGGATTGCCACGGAGGTGATCGCCGACCTCGACCCGATCGAGGGACAGTTGGCCAGGGCGGCCAGGGCCCTGGAGGAGAATAAGCCAGACGTCGCCGCCAAGGCGTTGGCGATGGCCCTGGTTCGGGGCATCGATTTCCGCTGCAACAAGGAAGACACGGAACTGGCTTCGGCCCGCGACGAGATCTGGCTGGCGCGGCGGTCGCTCGAAGAGAACAACCCCGCCCAGGCGCTGGTCAACCTCGCCACTGCCCGGCAGCGGTTGCGGGCCTACCGAGTGCTGCTCTCGCAGGACGAGCGTCAGGAGGTGGACCAGATGCTCCGCGAAATCGACCAGTTGGAGGCCCAACTCCGCCAGGAGGGGGGCCGGGCGGTCGGTCAGGCCGAGCGGGCCCACCAGGGCAACACGCTGACCCAGTGGTGGGACCGTATCAACGGCTGGTTCCACCGGCATCTCTGATCACTTGCCCGGGGGGGCGACGTGTCCACGCCTCCCCACCCTCGGGGGGCGTGGCGTGTCATCGCGAATTGGTCGAAGACTTCATGGAACCAGAACTCCGGCGTGGCGAAGTGGTTCACGGGGAGAGTGGCGTGCAGCGGCCGG
>JAFAHT010000483.1 GCA_019237095.1 Planctomycetaceae bacterium | reverse complement strand
AATTCATGTTCCCCTCGTCCCAGGCCATTCTCGACTACGCCACCCATCGCCTGCTCTGGAGCTGGTATCGCCGCGACAGTGAGGCCCAAGGCCGGGAACCGGACCAGGACGGCGAAGGCCCGGACCAAGGCTCATCGTGACGCGGAGGAAGTTTCAAGAAAGCTCGGCCTCGGCTCGGGGACGAGTTCTTTCCGCCTGGGATTGGGTGACTCAAATCATCACGGAATCGAACTGCCAGACCAAGAGATTGCGGACGGAGGAACCCAAAATCCGATTGTAACTCGTTGGCTGCCAGAGGGTAACTTACGATGGCCTCGATTCGTTGGCCGCGCACGAACACGTTTTCCGGGACGAGACCGGAATTCGAGCACTGCTTTCCAAGCGCGCGACGGGCTGCTAGACTTGAACCCCAAGGCGTCGTGAGCGCCTGCGTGGAAGGACCGCCGCGATTGCGTGGTCCTGCACGCCTTGCGGCCGGTCCCCTCCGACGCTGGGCGCTGGCAACGGCGCTGCCTCTTTCGCAAGAGTAGCCCTTCCTGGATCAATGAACTCCGCCCCCTCGGGCCAGTGATCGTTTGGACGCATCTGATCAGTCTGGTAGGAGAGAAGCTCCCGTGCTGAACCAAGACAACTACCTGTTCACGAGCGAATCCGTCTCGATGGGCCATCCCGACAAGATGGCCGACCAGATTTCCGACGGCATCCTCGATGCCATCCTCGAGCAAGACCCCTACGCCCGGGTGGCCTGCGAGAGCCTGCTGACCACGGGACTGGTTTGCCTGGCCGGCGAGATCACCACCAAGGCCATGGTCGACTATCCGACGATCGTCCGCCAGATCGTGCGTGAGATCGGCTACACCTCCAGCGACATGGGCTTTGACGCCACGACCTGCGCCGTGATGGTGGCGCTTGGCAAGCAGTCGCCCGACATCGCCCAGGGTGTGGACGAGAATGCCGAGAAGGGTAAGGACATCGGAGCCGGCGACCAGGGCATGATGTTCGGATATGCCTGCAACGAGACTCCCGAACTGATGCCCCTACCAATTGCCCTGGCACACCGGATCATCCATCGGATCACCGAGGTCCGGCAGAATGGGTCGGTCCGCTGGCTCCGGCCCGATGCCAAGAGCCAGGTCACCATTGAGTACGACGGGTTTTCGCCGGTGCGCGTTGATACGGTCGTCGTCTCCACCCAGCACGCGCCCGACGTTTCCCACGCCGAGATTGTTGAGACCATCAAGAAAGAAGTGATCGAGCCGGTCATTCCCTCGGAGCTGGTCAATGGCTCGGTCAAGTATCACATCAACCCGACGGGCAAGTTCGTGATCGGCGGCCCGCACGGTGACTCGGGCGTGACCGGACGCAAGATCATCGTTGACACCTACGGCGGCATGGGCCGGCATGGCGGTGGCGCTTTCAGCGGCAAAGACCCCACCAAGGTGGACCGATCCGCCGCCTACATGGCCCGTTACGTCGCCAAGAACCTCGTCGCCTCCGGTCTGGCCGAGCGGTGCGAGATCCAGCTTGCCTACGCTATCGGCGTTTCCGAGCCGGTCAGCATCCATGTCGATAGCTTCGGTACCGGCCAGCTTCCCGACTCGGCCATCTCAGCGATCATCCGCCGCGCTTTCCCGCTCACCCCGTCGGGAATCATCAAGCACCTTGACCTGCGCCGGCCGATTTATCGCAAGACCGCCAGCGGTGGCCACTTCGGCCGGTCGGAGCCGGAATTTACCTGGGAGAGAACCGACAAGGCCCAGCTCCTGCGCGACCTGGCCAACAACCTCGCCAGGCAGAGCAGCCTCGTTTGATCAAGGGGTCCAGCACGCGATCGTATCACTGGAAATCCCAATGGGAGGACGAATCGCCGTAGGTGCCGAAACCCTGGCCTGGCAGGCCGCTCGTCCTCCCGAAGACTGATGACAGGAAGAGCCATGTCAACCTCGGGCGAGCTGGAAGCCCGCGCTACAGCCGCCTTTGCCACCCAGTTCGGATTTCAGCCCACCGCGCTGGGCATCGCGCCCGGGCGGGTCGAGCTGCTGGGCAATCACACCGACTACAACGGCGGCCTGGTCATGGCCGTCGCCATCGACCGATTCACCGTGGTCGCAGGACGCCTGTCAACAGGACGCTCCTGTCGCGCTCACGCGGTCAATTTTCTCGGCAACGTCTCCTTTGACCTGGACAAGCTAGAACGCAGCGAGTCCGGAGATTGGCCTAATTACGTAAAAGGAGTTATCTGGGCGATTGAGGAGGCAGAGGACACGCCTTTGACCTCGGGATTCGACATCACCATAGCCGGCAACGTGCCCCTGGGAGCGGGTCTGTCCAGCTCGGCGAGTTTGGAGGCCGCGCTTGCCTTCTTTCTCCTCCAGGCGGGACTTGTGCCGGGACGAGCGATCAGCCACTACCGGGGAGATTCCGCCGACTCGGCGCGGCTGAAACTGGCCCAGGTTCTGCGGCGGTCGGAGAATGCGTTCGTGGGCGTGGCGTCGGGCTTGCTCGACCAGTTCTCCAGCCTCTTTGGACGTGCCCACCACGCGGTGTATCTCGATTGTGAGACGCTCGAGCACGCCCGTTTGCCGCTTGGTGGACCCGGCCCGGCGATCATCGTCTGCGATTCGAAGACGTCGCGCCGCCTGGCCGACGGGATGTACAATCGCCGGCGCGCAGAGTGTGAAACGGTCGTGGCCTACTTCCAGGGGCAGCGCGGGTTCGATGCCGTCAAATCGTTGCGCGACGTCAGCCTCGAGGAGCTGACGGAACACTGGGACAGGCTCGATCCCGTCGGCCGCAAGCGCGCCCGGCACGTGCTCGCCGAGAACGAGCGGGTTCGCAAGGGTGCTGTTGCCCTGCGAGCCGGCGACCTGGTGGAATTCGGCCGGCTCGTTTCGGCCTCCCACGCCTCCAGCCGCCATGACTTCGAGAACAGCTCCGAGGCCCTCGACACACTTGTCGAGGCCGCCGAGGCAAGCCCAGGGTTCCTGGGGGGGAAGCTCTCTGGCGCGGGCTGGGCCGGATGCACGGTCAACCTGGTGCGTGTCGATCAGGCCACGGCCTTCGCGGAGAGCGTTCGCACCGCTACCGCCCGCAAGCTTGGCATCACTCCGGAAATCCACATCTGCCACGCCGCGGAAGGGGCCCTGGGTCGGGAAATCGGATAAGATGCCAGGAGAGCTCTGGAATCGACTCGTCTCTGGCCGGGTGCGTGGTCTTCGATTCGTATGGGTGATTCACAAGCCTGAAGCGCAAGCGAAGGGCTTTTCAAATACTGGAATAACCTTCGCTTGCGCTTCAGGCTTGTTAGCCGCCCGGCCTGGCTTGGGCTGAGCGCATTGTAAACCTGGGAGTCACGGATCATGCTGTGGTCGCGCGTGATGGCCGATCTGATTGTCGTCTTTCACGCGTGCTACGTGGGGTTCGTGGTGCTGGGGCTGGCGGCGATTCTCATCGGCGCTGTCTGCGGCTGGACGTGGGTGCGGAATATCTACTTCCGGGTAGTTCATCTTGCGATGATCGCGATCGTTGTGGGCGAGGCGCTGGCGGGCGTTCCCTGCCCCTTGACGATCTGGGAGAAGCAACTCCGGGTGCGGGCCGGACAGGCCACTTACCCGGGAGACTTTCTCGGCTACTGGGTGCACCGGTTGATCTTCTACCAGGCCGAACCCTGGGTCTTCACCCTGAGCTATGCGATCTTCGGGCTGGCGGTCGTGGCCGCGCTGGTGCTGGCGCCGCCGCGACTGCACGCAGCCAGAGCACACAACCCGGACGGACATCCTCCACAGCCTGCATGCTGATGCTGCGAGGCGGGCGATGAAGTTCTACACGATCGGCCATGGCGGCAGGGTACCCGAGGACTGGCGTGCCCCATACCGAGAGCTGCTCCGGAGGTCCGGCGACCTGCTCGTCGCCCGCCTGCTGGAGATCCCCGCGCCCTTCTGTCTGCTCTGTGCCGAGAAACTCGCGGTCGAGTGCCACCGGCAGATGATCGCGGAGCATCTCGTCGCTTCACGAGGGTGGGACGTCCAGCACATCGAGTAGCGAGGGACCTCGGCGATCATTCAACGTTCCCGCTGGCTCAGGCCCGGCCGATCCGCAGCGCGATCACCTGCCTGACCCAGCGAGAATGCCGTTTTTCACCGGGAACGACGATCTGAAGCGGGCCGTCTCGGGACGAGAGTGCCTGCCCGTCGCGGCGGTCGGCCAGGAGGATCACTCTGTCGGTGAAGGCCGGATCGAGCTCGGGCAAGGCAAAGACCGCGCGATAGCCGTCGGCCGCCTCGACCACCAGGTAAAGTGCGACGGCCTTGCCTCTCAGCTCCTTGCCAGTCGGAAGGCCCGCTTTCTTGAGGACATCGAAGAGCGCGACCCCCTCGAACCGCGCCTCCTTTTCGTCGTGTGCCCTGGCCATGACGGTCTGACGGGGAAACTCCATCAGTCCTGCCGCGGTCAGCCGGAGCGGCGTGGACACTTCTCCTTCCACCTTCACGACCACCGGCGCGGCCGGAGTTCCCACGGCTCCTGGCGTCGCGGGGACTTGAGCCCACGATTCGGGGCCGTCCCCGCCCAGTCCCCCGACGACTCCCAGGACGATGACAGCCAGTGCAGGACGGTAAGGTCGCAAGATCGATCCTCCCTTCATCGCAGTCTCCCGTTCGATTCTCCAATGCAGCTCGCGCAGGGCCTCATCCGTCCGCGGAGCGTGGCGCAGGCGTGTGACGGATGATGACCCCCTCCTCGAGATAAACCACCGTCTGCGCGATGCCGACGGCGTGGTCGGCGATCCGTTCGAGGTTGCGCGCAGTATTCATCAGCTCGAGCCAGGCGTCAAGCTGCTCGGGGTGCTGGCCCAGACCGTCCTTGAACTGTTTGCGCAGCGCACGGTACCGCGCATCGATGGCGGTGTCGCCGGCGATGACGGTCCGGGCCGCGGCGGGGTCTCGGCTGGCCAGGGCCCGGTAACTTGCACGTACCTGTGAGAGCACATCGCGAGCCAGTTGCTTGAGCGGCTCGGGCATGGCCATGGCGCCGGGGTGGCGTGATAGTTTTCGAGCCCGTTGCGCGACACGGAGAGCCAGGTCGGCGATGCGCTCCCAGTCGCGGTTGCCCTTGAGCACTGTCGCCATCCGCCTCAGGTCCGAGGCGACCGGCTCGTAAAGCGCCAGGATTCGCAGGCACTCCAGTTCGATCAGAACCTCGCGGCGATCGGAATCTTCTTCCTCGTTTTCCACCTCGCTGATCAGGTCAAACCGTCCGTCGCAAATCGCCTGGACGCTCTTCTCGAGCGAATTGACGACCGAGGCGGCCAGGGCGAGGAAGTCGGCCCAGAGCACATCCTGTTCCCGCAGCGCATGGCGGCCAGACACTGCCTGGCCTGGACCGAGGCTCGGGGCGGGGCTCTCCTTGTCGGGACGGCTGGGTGCCATGAGGCGTCTCCTTACCTCGAGGCGGTCTCGCGGGTGCACAGGGTCGGAACGTGCGCGCGTTAAGCTCGATCTTTCAATTCTTCTCGCCGTGCACCTCGGATTCAAGGCCGCGACCCGATGATCGAGATTCCCTGGTCAGGAAACCTCGTCCACCGTCTCGGCCCGGTGTTCGGCGGCGTAGGCGTCGTCCTCGGGAAGGTAGCCGAGGATCTCGGCGGCGTCGGTGAGGTTCCAGCGGGTACCATGGTTGCGAGAGACGCCGTTGACCACCAGGAACGAGCGGTCCTCGATCTCGGCCTCGACGGCGGCATCGAAGAGCTGGACGAGGTCGTGGTTGGAAAGCCACATCTTCTTGCTCCAGTCGTCGGGCAAGGTCTCGGGACGGTTCCTTCCCTCCTGGACCCAGCCGATGCGCAAGGCAATGAAGGTCAGGTCGAAGGCAAGGGCCAGACTTTGTCCGAGCCGCTCGCCGACCAGCTTGAGCATGCCGTAGGCATTACCCGGCCGGGGCGGAAGATCGACGCCGATCACATCGTCGTCCAGATGCTTGTAGTCACCCATGACATGGTTCGAGCTGGCGAAGACGATCCGGTCCACGCCCGCGAGCGCGGCGGCGTTGAACACGTTGGCCATCGCGTCGAGGTTGGGCTGGATCAGCTCGTGAAGCGAGCACATCTCGTTGGAATTGGCCGCCAGATGTACGACCGTATCAACCCCGTGAAAATGGGTGATCCAGTCCTCGTCGAAGACGCTCAGGTCAGCCTGGAAAACGTCGTCGTCCTCACCGGGGTTGGAGTCGAGTAAGATCAGGTCGTAAACGTCTTCCCACGCGGCGCGAAGCTTGCGGCCGATGTTGCCGCAGGCCCCCGTGATCAGGACGATCCGCGGCTCGCTGTCCACGTCCAGATCGAGCGCCTCGTCCTCCTCCGTGTCCTCGTCATCGTCGTAGTCATCAAAATCGTCGTCGTCATCCGGGTTGATGATCGGCAGGTCGCTCTCGGGTTCGCGGTGGGCGTGGAGCTTGCCTGCTTCACCTTCCTCTTCGGCGGACCAGTCGGGACGCATGGGGTAAGTCCTTTCGGCTCGAAGTGAGGTTGGTTGGGCGCGACCAGCTCGCGCAGGCTGGACATTAGGTGACAGTCTACCATGTTTTCGCCCCGTCCACAGGCGTCTACCCCGACAAGCCAGGGTCATTTCGTTTTCCGAGCGGGGCCGGCGGTGTCCTGTGAGACCCTCTGGACCGAATCAGGCGGAGATTGGGTCGCTGGGGCTGGCGGTAAGCTCCCCGATTTACTTTTGCGCGAACCGATCAAGGACCCGGCCCGTCTACAATGGACCGAAGTAGTCAAGGCCGCGCACTACCGCATCGACACAACGAATCTCGTTAAGGAATGGCTGGTCGAGAACGTGGCATGAAGACCAAACAACGCCAGCGAAAAGACGGACGCCCGGACAAGAAGATTCTGGCCGAGATCGTTCAGCGCGTCGTTGAGGCCGCGCAGCCAGACAAGATCATCCTGTTCGGTTCGGCCGCACGCGGTGAGATGGGGCCAAACAGCGACATTGATCTAATGGTCATCAAGAGCGGCAAGTTCGACCACTGGCGGTTGCTGACGACGATTTACCGCCACCTGCGCGGGGACCTCGCCGCTGTGGATGTCGTGCTTGCTACACCCGAAGACATCCAGCTCTATGGCGATTCGCCCTATCTGGTCTTTTACCCGGCACTGCGGGAGGGCAAGGTCGTCTATGGGGCGTAGACGCTATCCACCGACCGATCCGCGCGAATGGCTCAACAGGGCCAAGAGCAATCTGGCAGGGGCTGGCCAGGCCACTCCAGGCGTTTACCTGGAAGACCTGTGCTTCGACGCCCAGCAGGCGGCTGAGAAAGCCATCAAGGCGGTGTTCATCCACCGCGGTTTGCACTTTCCCTACGTGCATGACTTGCGGCGGCTGCTCCAGTTGCTGAATCAAGGTGGCGTGAAGGTTCCCAAGTATGTTTGGAGGGCAGAAGTTCTAACCCCGTTCGCCTTCGAGGCACGCTATCCTGGACATTCCCCTCCAGTCACACGGAGGCTCTACCGCCGGGCCTTCCGCATCGCCGAGGCCGTCGTCCAGTGGGCCGAGCGCCAGATTGGAGAGCCATGATCCCCAAGGAATGCTAGCGTCTGGCCGAGGTGGACTTCCCGATTGCAGTTGTCTCGAAACACTCTGCGCGCGAGAAGTCAATTCGCCACGGCCATCCATCCACG
>JAFAHT010000310.1 GCA_019237095.1 Planctomycetaceae bacterium | reverse complement strand
GACCGTAATCGTGCTGGAGCTCCACGAGTTGACGCAGGCTCTCGGCCGCGGCGGCATGATCGCCGAGTGAGGCCTGGGCACACCCCATGCCCCACAAGGCACCTGTGCGGCAAGGCTCCCGGTCCAGGGCTTCGCGATAGGCCGAGATGGCGCTCTCGAGAAGTCCCCGAGCATGCCGGGCGTCGCCCAGGCTCTCGAGCAGACTGGCGGAATCGGGCGAGCTCCTGAGCCCTTCCTCCAGCAGAGCGACTGCCTCGATGGCGTTTCCCCGCGCCTGGAAGATCTCGGCCAGGCCCGTCAAAGCCTCGATCTGCGCGGGTTGGGCCTGGAGGATGCGCCGGTAGGCCGCGGCCGCCAGCTCCAGTTCGCCGTCGTGCTGATGCTGTCTGGCCTCATCAATCCACGCCGCCAGGTCTCTTTCCACCTTCGACCTCCGATCGGCCTGGACTTCCCGGGCTCTTGAGCCAGCTCATGGTTTGCCTGCGTCAGGCGAGCCGACAGGAGTCATGAGTCTAGCCCTAAAGAGCGGTCTCAACAATGCGATGCCCGTGCCTGAAGGCTTGCGCCTGGACCCGGGCATGACATCTGGTCGTTGAAAGAGCGATACGAACCGACTAACCTGGCGGGCGTCACATCCGGGCCTGGGGGCAAATCGTGCAGTTCGCCATGGAGTCGGTTCCCCCGCGGAGCTGGCTCTATCTGGCCAGGTTTCCGGTGACGCGCGTTTCCGATCGATTCACGTCGCCGTCGATTTGACGACCGAAGGGCTGAAAAAACGGCCTCTCAAGGAGTTTTCGTGGTGTAAGCTTCATCGACCCCGTTTCACGAAGGTCTCTCTGTCGACGTCCTGCGGGGACAAGAGACATCTATCTTGGAGATTGATTGCCATGAGAGTTCGGCCGTGGTGGCTTGCGGCGCCGGTTCTGTTAGTCTCGCTGGCCTGCGAGACTGTCATCGCGTGCCATGTCTGCAAGCAGACGCCTTGCGTGATCACTCCAGCCCCCCCACCGGCTTTCGAATGCGTGACCGAGATGGTCCCCTTCACCGTGATGAAGACCAAGACGAGGGTGGACCTGGTGCCGGCTTACACCAAGACGGTCATGAAAACCAAGCTCGAAACGGTCTACGACGAGCAGACGCGAAATGTCTGCAAGCCGGTGTTCGACACCATCTTTGAAACGCGCTGCGTCACCGTCTGTCGACCCGTCTGTGAAACAACCATGGAGTGCCAGCCGTTTCGGGTTTGCCGGCCGGTCACGACAACGCGACAGGTGACCGAGTATTGCCTGCGGCCCTTCACGGAGCTGGTCACCGTGCCAGTCAAAACAAAGTGCTCTCGTTGCGGACATACCGAGGGGGGTTGTACATGTCAGACCGTGGCCCGGACATGCTACAAGCGGGTGCCGCTGGTGCGCGAGGTGACGGAAACGCACATGGTGACCGAGGTTCAGGCCCAACTCGTGCCCGTGGTCCACTGGCGCATGGTCGCGGAGCAGCGGATCGAGAAAGTACCGGTGACGATCTGCAGGATGGTGAATGAGGTGGTCCGGATCCGGGTTCCCCGACTGGTCGTGAACTGCGAGCCCACGACCCTCATCTACAAGCGGGCCGTCCTCACTTGCGAGGAGATCCCGGTGACGGTCTACCGCCCCGTGGTCAAGATGATTCCCGTGGTCCAGCCCAGTCCTCAGATCATGCCGAGCTCCCAGGGCAAAGAGACTGCCTCCGGCCTGACCGGTCCGTCGGGACTGGTTGCCTCGTCTGGAAAAGAGGCCGCCGAGAAGGGCACGCCGCCCTAGATAGCAAGAAGCGGGGATCATCCTCGCGATCGAGGAACGTCTCGGATATCTCCCAGAGGTCAAGGGAAGCGAGAAGATAGCAACCTATCCAGAGCACTCGGCACTCACGTGGCTCAAACTGGGGGTCGATCCCTGAAGGGCAGGAATGGTCCTGCTGACATTTGTCAGGTCCTCCGGACAAGGCCTGCCCTGGCCTCGCACGCCGGCGGACCGAGAACCCTTCTCGCTACGGACCAGGCACTTTTTGAGCGCGGAATGGATATACTCAATAGGTCCAACTGTTCGCTTCGGCCAGTCTCGAGCCAGGTTGCCGTTGGCAGACGAGGCGGACATCGTTGCCCCAAACGCGGGTGACTTTGGTCACGGCCAATGCCTCCACTTGGGTGATTCTCGGATCTGCGCCCCCTCAGAGTTCCCACAGCGGATTGGAGGCGTTGCATGTCCCAGTTCGATCCAAGGCGGGCAGCTCAAGTCCGTTCAACCACCGAATCGCTCTGCGAGCTTTTTCGGGAAAACGCCAACCGTCTCTTCTTTCGCGAGACGGTCAAGCGGCAACCCGACATCGGCGCCGGTCGGCCGGGTGAGGAAGCCCAGCGGCGAACTCGCCTGGCGAGCTCCGACTCGGGTCGAGCGGTCACCAGCGAAGTCGACCTTGTCCTGCTCGGTTACTGGTGGGACGGGGGGGTGGCTTACACCTGCTCGGCGGCCGAACGCTCCCTCCTCCGGATCGTGAGCCACTCCGCCTGGGTTCGGGGAGCAGTGCAAAAGGAGAATGCTTGGCGTCTCAAGGGCCGGCAGCAGGAATTCATGGACCTCCTGCGGGCGGCCCAGCGCATTCGACAGGCCGTCGACGCGACAAGCCAGATGGAGCGGCTTGCTCGCATGATCAGCCTTTGCACGCCGAACCTGCCAATCGACCGAGCCTTCCCGCCGGAGCATGCCGAGGGACAGATGGTGGCCCTGCTGATGGAGACAGAGCAGCCACCGGAAGGACCAGTCGACCTCTATCTGACCCGCAGCCCGTGTCGGCATTGTGCCAACGGCTTCGCGCGCCTGAGCAAGCTTCACGACATGTATCACGACATCACCACCCAGAACCCGCAGGCTTATAAAGGAGCACGTCGCCCGGAGTACGATCAGTTCAGGAACGATTACGAGGACGCCGGTTTTGACCGCTGGAAAATCGGCTGGATACTCTATGGTGCTCCCTACGAGAACCGGGAGAACCAGACCGACTGGGCTGCGCTCGACCGAGCAGTGAGGAACGGGAGCGTCTCAGGACACCGCCGCTTGTACTGAATCCCGATGGGAGAGAAGGTTTCGAAGGCAGAAGCTGAGCACCCTCGGTTCGACCCCAACCTCACCTCCGTCGGGCCGATGAAACACAGACCTGACAGACTGGCTGACCGAGATCATGGGATTGCCAAGGGTGCTGGCGGATCGGCGATCGAGACGAGTTGAGCGAGGCGGATGGTGTCGCGGTTGCGAATCGACTGGAAGGGCATGAGGCCGGCCCCCAGGAGGCGATCAGCGGCCCGGGTGCCGAGCAGAACCTCGGCGCAGGGCTTGACCCGGGTCCCGCCATCGTCGGTGCTTTCGAAAGACAGAGGCAGCTCTGTCAGGTCGAAAGCGAAGCGATCGCGGTCGAGCCGGCCCTGGGCGTTGAACGAGCTGCCGAGCAGGACCGCCAGCGCGAAGGCCGGGTTCCCCCAGAGATAGGAGGCGTGGGCCGGAGGCACGGGGAATTCTTCGAACGCGAAGGCTTCAATCGGGACGCGTTCTCGGCCGTATGGGGCGCGCAACAGGAAGCGGGGCAGAGCGAGGCCAAGGTAGGGGGCCTCGCTGCTGCGGCGGAGGTCGGACCAGCCCTCATCGGCGGGGGGAGTCGACCAGTCGTCCGGGTCGGGTGTCGAGGCAAGAGAATTACTGCCCACGATCTGCGGATTGGCCGCGGCGAGGAACGGAGCGGCCGCGAGGCGGGCGATCTGGCCGAGCCGCCAGAGGAGGACGATATCCCGCCGGGACGGGCCGAACGTGAAATCGCCGACGAGGAATGTCCAGGACCGGCCCCCTTGGATTCCCACACTTGGCTCGACCAGAAGCTTGTAGGCAGCGGTGGAGTCAAGAGGCTTCGTCGACAGCAGATCGGCCTCGAGTGCGGCGCGGGGCAGGTCGATCAGCTCAAGGGCCAGGTTCGTGCCGGTGTCGAGGCGGCGGGTCAGGAGCTTAACACCTCGCCAGAGTGATTCGAGGGCCTGAAATTCGGGGTGGTGGAGGATGTCGCGGAGAAGCTGGGCCATGGCGGCGTCGACACCCGCGATCAGCTCGGCCTGACGCGGGTTTTCGCGGTGGATATGTGGGGCTGTGATCTGCTCCAGGAATGCGCCCCAGGCACCGACCTGAGCGGGTGGGGCCGGAGGCGGGGGGGTCGATGGAGACGACTGTTGAAGGATCAGGTCGAGCAACTCGGCAGGGGTGACGTTCGCGGCTGGTGGTGGAGGCGCTGGCGCAAGCTCGGCGGGTCGTGCGCCAACCCCGATCTCGGCGGCTGCCTCGGCGAAGGTCGACGGGTCTTCGAGGCGGCTGCGGGTTTTCCGGAGCGCGGCGAAGACCTCGGCACGGGCGAGAATCCGATCGGGGTGGAAGTCGTCCACCTCGCGGAAAGTCAAGACAACCGGTGTGCCCTCGGCCTCGGGGAGAGTCAGCGAAAGTTCGGGACAGAGACGGGCCAAGACCTCGTCGATATTGTCGCGATCGACCGGGAGCAGACAACGTTCGGCTTGGGTGTGAGTCAGTTCGACCGGAGCGCGGGTACCCCGGCCGCGAAAGTCGCCGATCACGCCGATCCGCACCGAGCCCTCTTCCTTCCGCGTGGTCTCAAAAGGCTGCCGCTGAGGGTCACCGGTCAGCTCGATCCCGCCGAATTCCAGGTTGATGGGCAT
>JAFAHT010000072.1 GCA_019237095.1 Planctomycetaceae bacterium | reverse complement strand
CGACGATCAAGCTGGTAAACTTGGTGACGAAGCGCGACAGCGTCTTCATGGCGTTCTCCTGCGGGTCAGGGCCTAATCCAACCCCATTTTGGCGGGAGAACGCCGTTCTTGCTCATCCTTTTTGGTTGCGGCTCTGCCGCGTTAGGGAGCGCGCTTCAAGATCAGCTTATTGAACTGCTCCGGTCGGTCCCGACAGAGGTTCAGCAGTCTTATTATCTCGTTCTTCACTTTGCAGTTGGTCATACTGTTCCCTCAAACCTTTGGCCAGTTCGACCAGGGTGAGTTGCGACTGCGCTTCACCTTTCCAGAGGTTGTAATGGTCGCCAAGCTTGAGCAGGGCGGGCACCCTGGCTTCCAGCTCGATTTCCGAGGTTCCGTCCTTGTTTTTTCGCAGTCGCTTGATGAGATGACCCAGGCCCAGTCGTTTGACGAGCTTCAGGTCCACCTTCCAACCGCCGTCGTTGTCGACTTCGATGAAGTTCAGCAGGTCGGAGGTCGCGACATCGGCAATGCGGGCCAAAACCTCGTTGGCGGCGATGGCGGCCGTTGCCACGCGGGCATCGATGGCTGCCCGAACTCCCCTTGTCGTTAACAGGCGCGGCCCGTGCGTCTGAGGGCATCGATACCCAGCCTGGCGCGCGGCATCGATGGCGGACCCCGACGATTCACCCAGGTAGTGCTCGACGAACAGTCTCTGACGGTAGTTTAGCGGTCCCATGTTGGGATTCCTCGATGTGGAAAACGGGCGGGATGTTGGCCTGGACTCTTGCGCTGGCCGAGCGGGTGTGCTGGGCGACCAGGCAGTCACCGCCGTCCGCCAAAACCCGGGCCTGACAGCCAGGAATTCGTCGCACGGTGAGCTAACCGCAATCGACCAGTCGGCGGATCATCGGACGAGGGGAGACGCCCAGACGCCGCGCGACTCCGGCTTGCGGAATCCACTGGCGAGCAGCCTGGAACATCATGAACCCCACAAAAGAACAGGCGTCTACTATCAGGATACGCGATGTTCGGGTGGCTCGTTCCCGAAACGAAAGCTTGCGGCCTCATTCCTGGCGCGGGCGTGGTTTCAACAAGTATATCGGATGTTCATAAATAGTAAGTAATGATCAGAGAGCCTGAACCTCCAGATGTTCTGACCGAAAACGTTTCTATCCCTTACGCGGCAATGAGTTAGCGTCGTCGAATTGCTGGAGAATTGGGGTCGTCAACGAGGCCGGTTGCCGGAAATGCTTTGGTTGACATGGCGCTGAGAGCCTCTTGGATGGCGGTATGAAAGTGCCGGAAAGTCGGGTGGCAGCGATCGTCTGAAGCGCAACGCTTCGTGACCTTGAAGGCCGCGTGAATTCCGCGTTTCTCGACATTTCTCAACATTTTACGGGCCATCTGTTCAGGCCATGGATACCGAGCCCGGGGCGTGGCACCGACGGTGGACCCCGACGATCCACGGCCCTCGCCCCGCCCCCCCCTGGCCCCCCTTTGCAAGGGTGGGAAAAGGATCGGTCGCTCGCGCCGTCGTTCGTTCGCGCGCAACAAAAACACGCGTCGCGAAACCGTCCCTCCAATACGGTCAACATCAACTTCTCACCGGCCCAACCTCGGCCTGGCAAAGAAGTCGGCCGGTTCACAGGCCGGCGAGAGCTCGCCGTCGCAGGGGCACTGAGGTTGTTCTTGCAGATTCCTTCGCGTACAGTAAGCGTACCTGTCTGCCATTGACCCAAATAATTCCAGATCGTTGAGTTACAGTATCGATACCGGAGTCGCGGCGCGATGAGCTCGAGCGTGCAGCATGCCACCGGACAACAATCATCGTCCTTTCCCGATCAGCCTGGTTTCCGGCCTCTTTCCCCCTTGCCCGCGGAGTGGCGTTCGCTAGCTCACGCGTTTGTCGGCCAGGTTCGACGGCACTGGTCCGACGAGGCGATGTGCGATGGGACCGGCGCCAAGCTGACCTACGGAGATACCCTGCTGCGCGCCATCGTGTTGGGACGTTGCCTTTCACGATTGGTCGCGGCCGATCCCTATGTGGGCGTGCTGCTTCCACCCACTGTTCCCGCCGCCGTGGCCAACCTGGCGCTCGTCCTTCAGGGAAAAATCCCGGTCAACCTGAACTACGCGGCCGGTCCAGGCATCATCGATTCGTCGATCAAGCAGTGCGGCATCCGCCACGTCATCACCTCGCCGCGAGTGCTCGAACGGTTCCAGATCGCTCCCGATGCCAACTTGCTGATGCTCGAAGAGGTTGCCAGTCAGGTTCGATGGAGTGACAAGCTGGCGGGACTGACCCGATCGCATCTGCTCCGGCTTGGCATGCTGGAGCGGCTGATCCCTGGGTTGGCGAGGCTAGACCTGGACTCGATCGCCACGGTGATTTTCACCTCGGGATCGACGGGAGATCCCAAGGGTGTGGTCCTTTCGCACCGCAACATCCTTTCCAACGTGCTGCAAATCGAAGCGCATGTGTATCTGGAGCCCAATGAGGTCCTGCTGGGAATCCTGCCCTTCTTCCATTCGTTCGGCAACTGCGTCACCATCTGGACGGCTCTGGCGCTGGGCAAGAAAGTGGTCTACTACCACAACCCGCTGGACGCGCGAACGATTGGCAAGATGTGCCAGCAGCACAAGGTGACGCTGATTGCGGGCACTCCCTCGTTCACACGGTTCTACATCAAAAGCTGTCCGGCAGAGCAGTTCAAGACACTCACTCACCTGATTCTGGGGGCTGAAAAGCTCAAGCCGGAACTGTACCGCGACGTCAACAACTGGCTTGGCATCGAGCCGATGGAGGGCTATGGCACGACCGAGCTTTCCCCGGTCGTCGCGGTCAACGTCCCGCGCGCGATGCATCTGGCGGACGGACGCACGGTGCACGGCAACCGGCCGGGCACCGTGGGGCTTCCCCTTCCCGGAACGCTTCTCAAGACCGTCGATCCCGACAGCGGCGAAGATCTTCCGTTCGGAGCCGAAGGGGTGATCGCGGTGCGGGGACCCCAGGTGATGGTCGGCTACCTCAACCAGCCGGAGGCGACGGCCAGGGTGATCAAGGACGGCTGGTACTTGACGGGCGACCTGGGTTACGTCGACGCGGACGGGTTTCTCAAGATCACCGATCGGCTCAGCCGCTTCTCCAAGATTGCTGGCGAGATGGTTCCTCATGTGGGCGTCGAGTCGGCGATCATGCAGATCACTGAGGTCGACGAGCACCATCTGGCCGTCACTGCTGTCCCCGATCCCAAGCATGGCGAGCGACTCTGCGTGGTCTACACAGAGCTGGGCATGTCGGCCGATGAGATTCACAAGGCGCTGACCGCCAGCCGCATTCCCAGGCTCTGGATCCCTTCCGTGCGTGATTTTATCCAGGTGCCAGAGATTCCCATCACCGGGACGGGAAAGGTCGACCTCCGCCGCCTGCGCGAGCTGGCCCAGAGGGAACCCGTTGCTTGAACCCGCTCTTTTTCAGGCCCCTACCTTCCTGTCGAGACCATCCGCCGCGCTGTCCGTCTCGCTATTGTCCTTGCTATTCGGGTCTCGGCCTCACGGGAAGGCAGGTCCGTTTCCGTGCTGTCAGGGTTTATTTCACGAGAGGATTTCTTAAGATAGAGTTGTCTTCGAGATCCGTCAGGGGGAAGGGGAGGATGAATATCGTCCTTCGTGTCATCTCAGGTCCGCACGAGGGCCAGGAATACCAGATCAATCGCTGCGGCAGCTTCATCGTGGGGCGAGCGTCTCGAGCGGCGTTCCCGATGACCGGGGATCTTGCCCTGTCCCGCGAGCACTTCCAGCTCGAAAACTTTCCACCCCTGTGCCACCTGGTCGACCTTGGGAGCACCAATGGCACCAAAGTCAACGGACTGAGGGTCGAACGGGTCCTGCTCCGCGAGGGTGACCTGGTCGCCGCCGGCGGCAGCACTTTTGCCGTCCACTACCCCGGAGACGGGGGCGACGCCAGATTGCGTGACACCTGCGCCGGCTGTGGGGTCCAGCTCGAGAACGGAGTGCCCTTCACCTCGACAAAGCCGGAGGAAGTGACATCGGTGCTGATGGCTCCGCGGTCGTTGATCTCCTCCCTGCTCTGTGCAGATTGCGAGGCCAGGCGGCAGCGGTTCCCCGAGACCAGTCCCGACTACCTTATCGAGGAAGTGATCGGCGAGGGGGGTATGGGAACCGTCTACCGGGCACGGCAGATCTCCCGCAACCGGCGGGTCGCGATGAAGATGATGATCGCCAACAGCACGGCCGGCGAGAAAGCCCTGAACTACTTCCACCGTGAGATCCACGCCCTGCGCGACATGCTCATGCCCGGCGGCAAGTGCCACCCGAGCATCGTCGAGTTCTACGAGCTGTTCCAGATCAAGGGCCATTTCCAGCTTGTGATGGAGTACGTGGACGGCAAGAACGCGCTCGATTGGGTCCGGGCGCTCAAGCAGCCCATGCCGATCGCAACCGCCGCGCGGATCGGCCAGGACTTGCTCTCGGCCTTGCACTTCGCGCATACCAAGGGTTACGTCCATCGCGACATCAAGCCTTCGAATCTGCTGGTGATGGGCCCGGTCCACCGTCCGCGTGTCAAGCTTTCGGATTTCGGCCTGGCCAAGAGCATGGTGAATAGCAGCGTCTTCTCGAACCTGACCCGTCAGGGCGACGTCGGCGGCTCGGTCGGCTTCCTGTCCCCCGAGCATATCCGCCAGTTCGGCGAGGTCAGGGAACCGGCCGACATTTACTGCGCGGGAGCCACGCTGTTTTACCTGCTTACCGAAAAATACCCCTATCTTGGCTTTGACCCCGGGCGGCCTGACTCTTACGAGATGATCCTCGATCATCCCCCGGTCCCGCTGCGGGCCTACCGGCCCGATGCACCAGAAGGAATGGAGCAGATCTTGCTCAAAGCTCTGAGGAAGCAGCCGCACTCCCGCTGGAAGTCGGCCGAGTCCATGTGGAGAGCCCTCCGCGCGTTCCTGGCGCCAAGCCCCGACTGAGACTGATCCGCGGGCCCACGCCGGATGACTGCCCAAATCGGCTGTTCGGTCTCGTTTTGGCGACGGAGGACTTGTAAGATAAAATCTTCACGAAGGTTTGGGTCGTGATGGAAAAGCTGGACTCCGTCGCGAGGGAGCGGTCTTGCAGCGCCTGGAAACGGTGGCGATCGTGGGCGTGGGGCTGATCGGGGGCTCTATCGGGCTGGCGCTGCGTTCTCGCGGTCTGGCCGCACGAGTCGTCGGCGTGGGCCGCGATCTGAAGACGCTCCAACAGGCGCAGGATCGAGGGATCATCGATCAGGCCACGACCGACCTGGAAGCAGGTGTTGCCGAGGCCGAGGTCGTAGTGGTCTGTACCCCGGTCAGCCGGATACCGCACGACGTGCGCCGGGCCTCCCAGGCCGTGCCGGCAGGGGCCCTTGTGACCGACGCCGGCAGCACCAAGCGGCAGATCGTCGAGACGATCGAATCGCACGCTGCTGCAGCCGACGTCTTCGTGGGAGCGCATCCGATCGCCGGTTCCGAACGCGCGGGGGCGGCCCATGCCCACGCGGGGCTCTTGCGCGACCGCGTCTGTGTGCTGACACCCACCCGGCGGACGTCGGCGGCTCGTCTGCAACGAGCCCGCGACTTCTGGGGTGGACTGGGATGTCGCATGCTCGAGATGAGCCCGATCGAGCATGACGAGGTACTGGCCTACACAAGCCATCTCCCGCACGCCATGGCCGCGGCCCTCGCGTCGTCCGTCCCCGCCGAATGGCTTGTCCTGGCAGCCGGGGCTTACCGCGACGGCACCCGCGTCGCGGCTGCCGACGCCGGCCTCTGGACCGCCATCTTCCGCGACAACCGAGGCCCGCTCCTAAAGGCACTGGGTACGCTGGAGGAACGGGTCGCCGCCTTCAAGTACGCTGTGATGACCGATGACGAGGACGCCATTCGCCAATGGTGGGACCAGGCGCGACACCGCCGACGTCTCTTCGAAGCCCGGCAACCCAGCGCAAACCAGGACGATTGATTGACTGACTGATACCGTTTTCCAATGACCCTTGACGACCCGCCCAACCGCTCTGCTACGCCTTGGAAATCCATCTCTCTGGCGGGCCATTGAATACCTTGATGAATCTGAACATTGCTCCTTGAACCTTGATGGCCAAGCATGCTCTGGCACCTTGAAATCTATCCCGCCCCGGGTTATCCCGACCTGGTTGGAAAGCGATTGTCGGTCGAAGCGGCCGAGTCCGGGATTCCGGGCCCCTGGACGATCGCGGCCAGTCGCGGCTTTCTAGTCGAAGGAACGCTCCGCCAGGAAGACATTGATCGAGCGGCCCGGCAGGTGCTGGCTGATCTGGTGGTCGAGTCGTTCCAGATCCGTCCCGTGCCGTCGACCGCCGTGGCGGACCGGTCGGTCGTCCACGTGCTGCCCAGGCCCGGCGTGACCGATCCCGAAGCCGAAAGCGCGCACGCACTCTTGCGCGAGCTTGGCTTCGCCGTGGAGGGAGTGCGGACCATCCGGAGTTACCGGATCGACGGGCCGGCCGAACAACTGCCGCGTTTGATCAAGCGCGTGCTGGCCAACGAGGCCGTCGAGCAGTCCGCCCTTGGCTCCTTGCCGTTGGACCATCTGGGCCAGGGGCGGCATTACGAGTTTCGGCTGCTCACCGTGCCGCTCCGCGCGATGGATGACGAGGCGCTCCTGGAGGTGAGCAGGTCGGGACAGCTCTCGCTCAACCTGGCCGAGATGCGGACCATCCAGCGGCACTTCGCCGGGCTCGACCGCGACCCGACCGACTGCGAGCTGGAAACCCTGGCCCAGACCTGGAGCGAACACTGCTCCCACAAGACCTTGAAGGGCAAGATCGAGTTCCAGGGACGGACGATCGACAACCTCCTCAAGCAGACCATCTTCGCCGCGACCAAGGAGCTGGGGCTCGACTGGCTGGTCAGCGTCTTCACCGATAACGCCGGAGTCGTTCGCTTCGACGACGAGCACGACGTCTGCTTCAAGGTCGAGACGCATAACCACCCCTCGGCGATCGACCCCTATGGTGGGTCAAACACGGGAATCGGCGGAGTGATTCGCGACGCCATGGGCACGGGCCTGGGGTCCAAGCCCATCTGCAACACCGACGTCTTCTGCGTGGCCCCTGCCGACCTGCCGGCCGACCGGCTTCCCGCCGGCGTGCTCCATCCCAAGCGCGTGCTCAAGGGGGTCGTGGCCGGTGTTCGCGACTACGGCAACCGGATGGGCATTCCCACGGTGAACGGGGCGCTCGCGGTCGACCCGGGCTACCTGGCCAACCCCCTGGTTTTCTGCGGCACGGTGGGTGTGCTGCCCCGGGGCAAAGCTTTCAAGAAAGTTGAGCCGGGCGACCGGATCATCGCCATCGGTGGACGGACCGGGCGCGACGGCATCCACGGGGCCACCTTCAGCTCGGCCGAGCTGACCGGCCAGAGCGAGTCGCTCTCCGGCGGCGCCGTGCAGATCGGCAACGCGATCACCGAGAAGATGGTCCTGGACGTCATCCTCCAGGCGCGCGACCGCGGGCTCTTTCACGCGATCACCGATTGCGGCGCGGGAGGGTTCAGCTCAGCCGTCGGCGAGATGGGGGCCGAGCTCGGCGCCGTCGTGGAGCTCGAGCGCGCTCCGCTCAAGTACCAGGGGCTCTCTTACACCGAGATCTGGATCTCCGAGGCCCAAGAACGGATGGTGCTGGCGGTACCCCCGCAGTCCATGCCCGCACTCAGCGCGCTGTGCGCAGCCGAGCAAGTGGAGGCGACCGACCTGGGCGAGTTCGTTGCGACCGGCAGGCTCATGGTGCGCTACCACGGCCAGGTCGTGGCCGACCTGGCGATGGAGTTCTTGCACCAAGGGCAGCCCCCGGTAGTCCGGCAGGCCAGCTTCACACCCCCGCCCCAGAAGGCCCTGGAACTGCCCCAGCGAGGCGATCTGACGGCCGACCTGCTGGCCCTGCTGGGACACTGGGACGTTTGCAGCAAGGAGTGGATCGTCCGCCAGTATGACCATGAGGTGCAGGGCCGGACCGTCATCAAGCCGCTGGTCGGCTGGTGCGACGACGGGCCGGGAGACGCCGCCGTCATCTTGCCGGTCCGCGGCTCGTACCGCGGCCTGGCCGTCGCGTGCGGCATCAACCCGCGGTATGGCCGGCTCGACCCCTTCGCCATGGCGGCCTGCGTCATCGACGAGGCCGTCCGCAACTGCGTCGCCGTGGGAGCCCACCCCCGGCGAATCGCCCTGCTGGACAACTTCTGCTGGGGCAACACCGAGCGCCCGGAAACTCTGGGATCGCTCGTGCTCGCCGCCCAGGCCTGCCACGACCTGGCGCTGGCGTACAAGACGCCGTTCATCTCGGGCAAGGACAGCCTCAACAACGAGTACGCCCACGAGGGAAAGAGCCTGGCCATTCCCGCGACACTCTTGATCAGCGCGATCGGCCAGGTGCCCGACGTCCGCGGTTGCGTCACCATGGATTTCAAGGAGCCGGGTAACCTCGTGGTGCTGGTCGGCAGCACCCGCCATGAGCTGGGAGGCTCGCTCTGGGCGGCCATGCAAGGGCAAGAGGGAGGCAATGTGCCCGGCGTCGACCCCGATCTCGGTCAGCGGGTGTTCCGGGCCGTCTACCTGGCGATCAGCCGCGGGCTGGTCCGGAGCTGCCACGACTTGAGCGACGGCGGCTTGGCCGTCGCCCTGGCCGAGATGGCCATGGCCGGCGGCCTGGGGGCGGCCATCTCACTACGCGACGTCCCGTGTGAAGACGACGCCGCGCACGACCTCGTGCTCCTGTTCTCCGAGTCACCCAGCCGGTTCCTGCTCGAGGTTCCTCCCCAGCATCACGCCGCCCTGGCTGATCTGCTGGGCACCCTGCCGTGGGGCCGCCTGGGCGAGGTCGGTTCGAGCCCACCGGGAACCGCGCCCGCGCGGCTGGCCGTCACCGGGCTCGCTGGATCGGTAGTGATCGAAGCCCAAATTGGCGATCTGAAAGAAGCCTGGCAGCAGCCCCTGCGCTGGTGAAAAGGCGAATTGCCGGAAAGCCCGGTCGTGTTCCGGCACTCCCTATCAAGGCCGATCAGAGAAGCTAACACATAATCAATAAGGAATTTCCCATGGTAAAATTTGTTACGTTCGTTGATGGATCTAACCTGGATGGAGTGTTAAAGCACCTGAACCTGCGCGTCGACGATTACGGAGCATTTTATCGTCACGTGTTCGAGCAGAGCGTTCATTACTGGGGCCGCACCTTCGCGGAAGGCGCCGACTGGCCGACCGCGCAGCACTCGCGAATTTACTGGTACGTCGTGGGCAAGATGGACGAGTGGGACCTGAACGATCCCAAGGCCGAGGCCCGCTTGCGGGCCCGTTTCGAGATGAATCCAAGGTTGCGCGACGCCTACATCGAGGACGTCAGCCGCAGATCGCCCGACCTGCCCGCCGATCGCCGGATCGAGGAAGCGTGGAACCTTTGCTTTGGCGAAACCCGCGACTGGTACGACAACAAGCGCCGGGCTCTCGAACGGAAGAAGCGGTTCTACCACGGGGTCCAGTCGGCGACCGACTTCGTCGAGATCCGCCAGGAGGGCCACTGGAAGGTGGACTTGCTGCACCACACCGTCAACGAGAAGGGACTGGACACGAGCCTGGCGGTCGATATGGTGGCCTTGCAGGATACCTACGACATCGCGCTACTCATATCCGGCGACGCCGACGGCATCCCCGGCATCAACTACGTCAAGGGCCGGTCCAAGCACGTCGGCGTGGCCGAGTTTCGCCGCGGTTCCCCGGCCGACTTTCCCGCCAAGGGCACGTCGTCGCGGCTCAAGCTCGCGGCCGATTTCGTGGTTCAGGTTTACGAGTCCGAGCTGATCCGTCGCAACCTGGCCTACCGCGCCGAGCCCGATTACCAGTCGGGCTTCAACCCCGGCGACGGCGGTTTCTGATCGTTCGATGGGGTGGGTGAAGCCCACCTATGCATTTTTTATCTATCATTGATTGGTGGGATTCCCCACCCCAGGTTGAGCCCACCATGAGTACCATTGCCACCCCCCGCGTGATCGTTCTGCGAGCCCCCGGGACCAACTGCGACGAGGAGACGGCGGCTGGCTGGGAGCTTGCCGGGGCCCGCGCCGAAACCTGGCATGTGGGCCGCCTGCTCGAGGCACCCCAGGCGCTGGCCGGTTTTCAGATCCTCACCATACCGGGCGGTTTCTCCTATGGCGACGACCTGGGCGCGGGCCGGATCCTGGCCATGCGGCTGGGTCACGCCCTGGGCGACGCCCTGCGGCAGTTCCACGACAGCGGCGGCCTGATCGCGGGCATCTGCAACGGCTTCCAGGTTCTGGTCCGGTGCGGCCTCTTGCCTGGCGGATCGTTCCCTGGGGCAGCGACGCTTGCCCACAACGATTCAGGACGATTTGAAGCGCGCTGGATCCGGCTCTTGCCCCGGCCCGGTCGCTCACCTTTCGTCGCCTTTGCGGAACCCATCGAGCTGCCCGTCGCTCACGGCGAAGGAAAGTTCCTCACGGCCGATCCTCGGGCATCCCAGGCGCTCGATGAGGCCGGCCAGATTGTGCTGAAGTACGCCGACGAGCACGATCGACCGACCATGGACTACCCGGCCAATCCGAACGGCTCGCTGCTTGCCGCCGCGGGCGTCTGCGACTCCTCGGGCCGGATCTTCGGGCTCATGCCGCACCCGGAACGGTTTGTCGCAGCCATTCATCATCCGCGGTGGACGCGGCAGGACGGCAAAGACACTTCTGAGGAGGGCCAGGGCCTGCGGATCTTCCGCGGCGCGGTCGCGGCCCTGGCCTGAGTGAACTGCCGCAACGGTCAGGTCGTGTAATCCGCATTGAGCCGGACGTACTCGGCCGTCAGGTCGCACGTCCAGAAGCGAATCCGGTCGGTCCCTCGGGAGAGGACCAGGCGGAAGTGGACGTCGCGGTTGGCTCGCAACTGCGCCGAAAGTGATGACGCATCGAAAGCGGTAGGGACACCGGCCTGGTAGACGGCAACGCCGTTGATCCAGAGTGACAGCTCGGCTTCCTCGAACGGGACTCCCGCATAACCAGCGGCCGAGACAATCCGGCCCCAGTTGGGATCTGCGCCGTGGATGGCGGTTTTGACCAGGGGGCTGTCGGCGACGGTCCTGGCGATGGTCCGCGCCTCTTCCCGGGTCTCACATCCCTCGACGTCGATCGTGATCAAGTGCGTCGAGCCTTCGCCATCGGCGGCCATCATCCGCGCCAGCGACTCACAGGCCGAATTGACCATCGCGGCGAACGCCGTCAGATCGTCTCCGGCGAGTATCGGTTCCGTCGCGGCCGTGCTCGATAGGATCAGGACCGTGTCGTTGGTGCTGGTGTGTCCTTCCACCGAGACACAGTTGAAGCTGTTCTCGACCGCATCGGAGAGGATCGGCTGAAGGTCGTTGGGCCAGACCGGGGCATCGGTGAGCAGAAAGGCGAGCATCGTCGCCATCCGCGGGCCGATCATCGCCGCCCCCTTGGCCATGCCGAAGAGCGTGAACGTGCCGCTCTGGCCCTTGTGTTGCAGCGCGACGACCTTGGCGCGGGTGTCCGTGGTCAGGATGGCCTGCGCGGCGGTCTGGAAGCTGCCCGGGTCGGCCGAGAGCTGACTGCTGACTCGTTTCAACCCCTCCTCCAGCCGGTCCATCGGCAACTGGTGGCCGATAACACCCGTCGAGGCAACCAGCACTTGGTCGGGCCGGCAGCCGAGCATTTCCCCCGCCAACTCGGCGGTCCTCGCGGCGTTCATGGCCCCCTGAGCGCCCGTGGCCGCGTTGGCATTGCCGGCGTTGACCACCACCGCGCGAATGTCGCCGGCCGGCAGGTGATCGCGGCACCACCGCACCGGCGCGGCACACACCCGGTTGGTGGTAAACGTCCCCGCCGCCGCGCACGGACCAACGGCGGCCAGCAGGGCGAGGTCCAGCCCTCCCGAGGGCTTGATCCCGGCTTTCACGGCCCCTGCCCGGAACCCACGGGGGATGATCAGATCCTGGGAACTCTCCATTCGCATCGCTCCCTTGTTTCTGGAAGCTCAGACCTTCTCGCAGTCCCTCAGCATAGCCCGGTCTGGCCAACGGCAATAGGGCCGTTGAGTTTTCCGCTGATCAGGGTGCGCCAACGCGAGCAGGTCGGCCCGTCCCGACGACTTTTCGCGTCGCACGGAACACGCCAGTTAAACGCGTAGCAGCGGTTTTTTTGAAAATTCAGGCGATTTGCGTGACTGACGTAGCATCTAGGGAAAGATTGCGTTTTGGGGGATTCGGACTACTGGGAAATTTGGAGAAAGTTCTTGAAGCCACTGGCTTTGGCGTGTCGAAGTCTATCTGTGAGCTGGCGGTTCCAACGCCAGAGGCGGAGTCTCATGGCCCGTGAATCGATGAGCGCCGAAGTTCGTCGGGAGTGTACTCGTGGAGCGTCCGATGTTGAGAAAACTACCGTTGGTTGCCCTGATGGCCCTGGGAATGGGGCTGGGGGTTGCCGCGCGCTCGGCCCAGGCAGCCAGTTATGCTGGTGGTGCCTCGTTGTGTGTCTGCCCATCGCCCCAAGAATGCTGCGGGCATGTCCAGTATCAACTCCAGCGTCAAACGGTTCTCCAGTGCGTGCAGGAGACCGTTTATGTGACGCAACAGGTTCCGTGCGTGCGGACCGTCTGCGAGACGGTTTTGCAGCCGAGGACCATCACGACGACCCGAAATGTGGTCGAGCACCACGTTCGCGAAGAGGTCTACGCGGTCAATCGGCCCGTGTACCGCACGGTGAGCCGCGAGGTTCAATACACGGTGCAGCGACCGGTGACCCGAACGGTCTGGAAGGACGTCTGCTATACCGTGTACCGCCCGGTGCGCGAGACCCATTACGAGACCAAGTTCTACACGGTCAATCGCCCGGTCCGGGAGACGACGGTCAAGACCTGCGTCTACAACGTCTGCCGGCCGATCCGGGAAACCTCGTTCAAGGACGTGACCTACACGGTCTGCCGTCCGGTGAGCGAGACGGTTTTCCGCACCGTGAACGAGATGGTCTGCCGTCCGGTCCAGGAAACCTGCTACAAGACCGTTTGCTACACGGTCTGCCGCCCCGTCCAAAAGGTCTGCTATCGGACCGTGCCCGTCACCGTGCAAGTACCGGTGCAGACCACGGTGCTGCAGAGCCAGCCGACCACCGTGATGGTGCCGGTGCGCCAGACGGCCTACAAGCAGGTTCCCTATACGGTCTGCCGCCCGGTGAGCCAGACCGTGATGAAGGAGTGCCGCTACACGGTGCGGGTGCCCGTCCAGCGGACCGAGATCAAGACCTGCTCGTACACGGTCTGCCGCCCGGTGCGTGAGACCGTGATCAAGGAGTGCCGCTACACCGTTTGCCGGCCCGTCCAGACGACCACGATGAAGACCGTGTGCAAGACGGTCTGCCAGACGGTCTCCGAGACGCAGTATCGTGACGTCTGCGAACAGGTCTGCGTACCCAGGACGGTCACCAAGCAGGTCACACGCGAGTGTGGCGAGTGGATCGTGCAGCAGACCTGCATCCCCGGCAAGACGGTCTGCGTCAATGGCTGCCTGGTCCAGTGCCCGCCGACCTTGTGTGAAAAGAAGGTGTGGTGCCCGAAGACGGTCGTCGAGAACGTGAACTGCACGGTCTACGAATCGCAGACCATCCGCAAGCAGGTCCCGGTGACGGTTTGCAAGCAGGTGCCGACCACGGTCACCGAGCAGGTGCCCGTCACGACCTGCACGATGGTGGCCGAGGAACAGGTCAAGCAAGTTCCCGTCACCATCTGCCGGACGGTCCAGGAAACGGTCACCAAGCAGGTTCCTTACACGGTCTGCGAGTACGTCGCGCAAGAACAGGTCAAGCAGGTTCCCGTCACCGTTTGCCGGATGGTCCAGGAGACCTGCGTCAAGACGGTGCCCTACACGGTCTGCACGACCGAGGCCCGCACGGTCAACCGGTGCGTGCCGGTCTGCGTCACCAAGATGTGCAACAAGACCGAGTATCGCCAGAGTCCCTACACGGTGACCAGCTACGTGCCCGAGCGGCAGGTCAAGCAGGTACCGTACACCGTCTCCCGGACGATCCGCGAGACCCGCTGCAAGCAGGTCCCCTGCACCGTCACGCGAATGGTTCCCCAGACGTGCGTCAAGCGCGTGCCGGTGACTGTTTGCCGGATGGTGACCGAGCAGCAGGTCAAGCAGATTCCAGTGACCACCTGCCGGAACGTCTGCGAGACCCGGTCGTGTCAGATTCCGGTGACCACCTGCCGGACGGTGGCCGAACCGTGCGTGAAGAAGGTCTGCCAGACCGTCTGCGAGATGGTGACAGAACCCTGCGTGAAGACCGTATGCCAGACCGTCTGCGAAATGCAGACCGTTCAGTGCGTTCGCAAGATTCCCTACACCACTTGCCAGCAGGTCGTCGAGCCCAAGACGATCATGTGCCCGGTGACCGTGCAGAAGCAGGTGGCCGAGACCAAGACGATTTGCGTGCCCCAGACGATTTCCAAGCAGGTGCCGGTCGAGGTCTGCGTCCGCGTGCCCGTGACGACCTACTGTGAGCCGGCGGCCGTGCTGCCATCCTCCCAGAGTGTGGTCGCCGCGAGCCAGTCGCTACCGGTGACCACCGTGCCTCCGTGCGACCCATGCG
>JAFAHT010000432.1 GCA_019237095.1 Planctomycetaceae bacterium | reverse complement strand
CTTTGAGTCCCTGGGGGTGGGGCCACGGGAAGGCGTACAGTGAACACACTTCCGAGTCCCACGCCTGGGCTGTCAGCCTCTATGGTCCCTCCGTGCATTTCCACGAGCCTTCTGACGAGCGAGAGGCCGATCCCTAGACCCCCTTGGGCCCGGTCGAGGGTCCGATCCACCTGGGTGAAGATGTCGAATACTTGGGGGAGCATCTCGGCCGAGATGCCGCTCCCGTTGTCGGTCACGCGGATGACGGCATTGTTTCCCTCGACCTTGGCCGAAAGCGTGATGCGTCCGCCGTCGGGGGTGTACTTGGCTGAGTTGTTGAGCAGGTTGCTGACCACCTGCGCCAGTCGCGTGAGGTCGCCGTCCAACCATACCGGCTCATCCGGGGGCTCGACGATCAGCTCATGCCGGCCCGCTTCGACGAGCGGTTGGCTGGTCTCGATGGCATGGTCGAGAATGTCCTGGACCTGCACCAGCTCTCGCTTGAGCTCGAACTTGCCGCGGCTGATGCGGGAGACGTTGAGCAGGTCATCGATCAGCCGCACCATGTGGGCGAGTTGCCGCTCCATCATCTCGCGGATTTCCGGTGCATCTTCGTCGTGCGGAGCCAGCCGCAGGATGTGCAGGCCGTTCCGGATGGGGGCCAGCGGGTTGCGCAGCTCATGGGCGAGCGTCGCCAGGAACTCATCCTTGCGACGGGCCTGGTCCCGCAATGTCTCCTCGTACCGCTTCTGGTCGGTCACGTCGTGGGACACGCCGATGACGAAATCGACCGTGCCCTCCGGCCCGAACTCGGGTACCAGGCGGGCGCTGTAGTGCCGCATCCCGTCCGCGGTCGAAAGCGCGAACTCGATCGATCGTTGCAGCCCCGTTCCGAACACCGAGCGAAGAGCGTCCTCCCAGAGCTGGCACAGGTCCGCCGGCATCCCCAGCTCGCGATACGTTTTGCCCAGATATTCCTCCCGCTGACGTCCGGTAACTTTCAACACCGCGGCGTTCACGAATACATGCCGCAGATGCGGATCGAACCTGGTGAGAATGTCAGGAGTATTATCAGCCAGAGTCTGTAGTTCCCACTCACGGCGGCGGAGCTTTTCTTCCATGACCCGCCGCTCCGTCACATCGCGGGAGGTACCTAGCATCCGGACCGGACGACCGTCCGGTGCGAACTCGGTCTCACCCCTGGACTCGACCCACCGGACGGTCCCGTCGGCGTGCCGCACCCGGTACTCGGCGGCGTATTTTCCGCTCTGGAGCGCCTCCTGGACCTTCGCGACCATCTGGTCCCGGTCATCAGGGTGGACGCTTTCCAACCAGAGCTCGTGAGTGACGGGCCTTGAGAACGGCGGGTGGCCGAACAACCGCCACGACTCCTCTGTCCAGTTCGCTTCGCCTGTGACGACGTTCCAGTCCCAAATCCCGACCCTGGCCGCTCGCTGGGCCCGGGTGAGCAGCTCCTCGCTCTTTCGCACGGCCTCCTCGGCTTCTCGGGCGTCATCGAGCGCCAGCCGCAGCCGCGCCTCGCTCTCCTGGACCGCCCGCTCCGCCGCTCGCCGGGCGGTCACGTCGGTCGCCACCCCGACCAGTCGCACCGGCCGGCCAATCCCATCGAACCAGACCCGGCCTTGCTCCTCAATCCAAAGGACCGACCCGTCCGGTTGAACCACCCGGTACGCTTGGGCGTACGGCCCGGAGCCGGCGAGAGCCGCCCGGACGGCAGCTTCGAATCGGACCCGATCGTCCGGGTGGACGACCTCGATTACCTCCGCAAATGTGGTCGGCCCGCGACCGACCCCGTTGCTGGACGGCAGGACCGGAATGCGGCTCATGCGCCGTTCTACCCGATCCTTCGGAATGTCCCAGGTAAATAGCATAAGATCAGCCGCGTCAAACGCGAGCGAGAGGAGCGACTCCCGGTCCCGGACGGCCGCCTCGGCCCTCGCCCGCTCCACCTCCGACCACGTCCTCTCGGCTGTCTCCTCCGCTAGCGCCGCGTCTTCAGTCGTCCAGCGGCGGGGAGTACTCTGGTGGACGCCGAGGACCGCGATGAGTTGCCCGTCCTTGAGCAGCGGCACGACCAGGCTGGCGACAATCTGGGCGGCCCGGTACCGCTCCTTGTCCGCCTCGAGGAATGCCGGATCGTTCAGCACATCCGCGACGACGATGTTGCGGCCGGCTCGGAGCTCGCGGAGCAGCAGCGCGCTATGGTCGTCGACGTAATGCCGGCCTGGCATGTCCGACACGCCATCGGTGTGGCTTCGCTCGATGACGAGCTCCCCGTCCGGCAGGACCTCGGCGTAGACCACGCGGCTCGCTCGCAGGTGCGTCCCCAGCACGCGGGCGGCCTCGTTCTTGACCGCGGTCGGGTCGACGAGCGGGCGGATGGCGTCGGTGAGCGCGAGCCGGAAGGCATCACGCTCGGCCGAACGGCGGAGCGCCGCCTCGCTGTCCCGGAGTTCCCGGGTCATGGACCACCGCTCGGCAGCGTTCTCGACCGCCCGGGTCAGGCACTCGGGGGTCATCCAGCTCTTGCCGACGTAGTCCTGCGCCCCGGCCCTCAAAACTTGCCTGGACTGTTGGTGCCCGACGCTGCCGGTGATCACCACCACCGGGCAGGCAGGCAGTCCGTCCGGCCCGGCGAGAGCGGCGAGCACCTCGGGCGCGCTCATGTCGGGCAGATTGTAATCGAGGAGGAGGCAGTCCGGCGGACCGCCGTCCGCGTCGAGCACCGCCCGCACCCCAGCCGCACCGGTCTCGGCCTCGGCGAACACCAATCGCCAGTCGGACCCGCGGAGCAAGAGACGGCGGATTTCGGCCCGGTCGTCTGGGCTATCGTCCACGACCACCACCCGCCAGGTCCGGCGGTCCGTTGCGATCGCGGAGAGCATGGTCATGGCCTACCTCTTTCCTGGTCTGGCAGGGTGACTGTCCCGAGCCAGTAGGTGAATACATCAAGGAGCACCTGGATGTGGTCGGCGTAGCGGATCGGTTTGACGTGGTAAGCATTGGCCCCGGCGTGATAGCAGAACGCCAGGTCCCTCGGGTTTGCGGAGGTGGTGAGCACGACCACCGGCAAGTGTCTGAGCGCCGCGTCCTCCTTGATCTTCTTGAGGGCCTCCCGGCCGTCTGTCCCGGGGGTGTTGAGGTCCAGGAGCACCACCGCGGGGTGGGCCGGTTCCCCGCCGTTCCCGCGAAGCAATGTCAGGCACGCATCGCCGGTCGTGGCCCGGCGGAGATCGGCATCCACGCCAGCCGTCCGAGCGGCGTCTTTCAGGGTGTCGAAGTCCTCGTCGCAGTCCTCGCACACGAGGACAATCGGCCGGTACGTGATCATGCTGGCCTCCCTTGGGCGAGGGTAAAGTAGAAGGTCGAGCCCTCGCCTGGGGTGGACTCCACCCAGATCCGTCCTCCGTGCCGCTCGACCAGCCTCTTGACGATGGTCAGCCCGGCGCCGGTACCGCCGCCGTACTCGTCTCGGCCGTGCAGCCGCTTGAACATTTTGAACACCTGGGTGAAGTGCTTCGGTTGAATGCCGATGCCGTTGTCCCGGACGTAGTAGATGGCGTGGCCTTCCAGGTTCTCCGGGCACCCGGGGCGGGGATGCTCCTCATCCGGACCAATGTACCCGATTTCGACCTGCTTTTTCAGCTTGTCGTTGTACTTGAGGGCGTTCGAGAGGAGATTGACCAGGATCTCGCGGCAGCGTACCCGGTCGCAATCGACGGAAGGCAGAGGGCGGGGGACGGTCACCTCGGATCGGCCATCGACGGTCCGCGAGCCGACCATCTCGACCGCCTCGGCCAGTACCTCGTTCAGATCGACTTCCTCGAACGCGAGCGTTTCCCGGCCGACCCGTGAGAACTGGAGCAGCGAGTCGAGCAGACCGTCCATTCGTAGCGTCAGGCGCATCAATCCGTCCAGTTTCTTGCGGTGTTCCTCGTCCACCACCGCCTGCTCCTCAAGGAGCTGGTGGGCGTATTTGTGGATGCCACGGAGCGGCTCCTTCAGGTCGTGGCCGGCGACGTACGCGAAAGCGTCGAGCTCCTCGTTCGACCGCGCGAGCTCAGAGTTCAGGATGGCGAGTTGCTCGGCCCGGCTGACGACCAGCTCCATCACCAGGAGTCGCAGCCGGGCGGCGGCCTCCAGCTCCACCGTCTTCCACGGTAGCGATCGCTCCCGGACCGACTCCTGAAACAGCTCGAAGCTTGCCCGCGGAGTGAGCCGGGGGCCGTGCGGGCCGGTGACAGTCGGCTTGTCGTGCGGGTTCCCCCCCCAGTGCACGGTGCGGATCGTCTCCGGCCGGAACCAGAGCATCAAGTTCCTTCCGTTGCGCGACAGCGGCACGGCCAGCAACCCGCTCGCCACGTCGGCGAAGGCCGCCCCGGGCGGGTACTCCCGGACCAGGCAGTCGGTGGCGTAATGTGTACGGGCATCGGCGAAGAATTCGGACCGCGAGGTCAGCCAATCGCCGAGAGCATCCAGTTGGGCCTCGGTTGGGGTTGCCCCCACCCGCCACCAGCGGTCGCGGTGGTACAGGGCCGCCCCGCCGGCATCCATCCCGTCGAGAAGTGTGGGCGTGCCGTCAGTCATCGCAGCAAGCCCCCCCTCCTGTGCCGCAACGACGACAAGCTGGTGGTGGACACTGTCTAGCTTCAGCCGGTAGAGGAAGTTCTCCCGGTCTTCCGCCGACTTGTGCTGGAGCGAGACCACTTGGGCCAGGAACTCGCAGGCCGCCCGCAACAGGTAGGATACGTGGTACGGCCCGGAGTAGTGGTGGCAGGCGATCATGCCCCAGAGCTCCTCGCCCTGCCGGATCGCCATGGTCAGGCTGGCCGTCACCCTCATGTTCTGGAGATACTCGGTGTACATCACTGACGCCCCTCGGAGGGCGCAATAGGTCATCTCAAGCGGCTTCCCCGTGTCCGGGTTCACGAGCGGCACGAGCTCGGCGAGGTCGCCGGCCACGTCCGGCAACGGTCGAAGCCAGATTTTGGTGAATATGTCGCGGGCGGGCTTGGGGATGTCGTCCGCCGGGTAGTGGAGTCCGAGCCACGGCGGCAGATCATCGCGCTTGCTCTCGGCGAAGACCTCCCCATGGCCGTCCGCGTGGAACTTGTACACCATCACCCGATCCAGGCCGGTCAGCGCGCGGACCTCTTCGGTCACCATGTCGCAAAATTGTTGCAGGGTGGGGGCCCTCTGGAGCCGGCCAACGGTCTTCTTGACTAGTGCGTAGTAGTCTGTTTCGGGCCGTGCGTCGCCGCGCCCAATGGCCTCGAACTCGACTACCGCCACCCCGTCGATCGTGTGAACGGTCATGTCGAGCGACGTGGTGTCGCCGCGGGGCGGGAGGGTAGCGACGTAGAGAGGGTTGCGGTCGCAAGGTTCCCTGGCCAGGGTCTCCCTGAGCCGGACCTGGCCTTGAATTCCGATCGCTGCCGAGGCCGGCTGGCCGAGCAGCTCCTCCGGGCGGCGTCCGAGAAATTGGCCGGTGTTCTCGCTCGCCTGGAGGATCGTGAGGTCGTAGGTCGGAGCACGAGCAGCGCCCCGTGGGCCTGGATGCATCCCGGCGTCTGGATGGGCTCGGAGTCGCAGTTGGTGATAGTAACGCCGTGACGCTTGACGCTGTACGGCTGGCCCTCCCACAGGGCCTTCTGGCCAGGGGACTGGTCGTCGCTCATGAGACATGCCCCCTCTGGAACCACCCGCGAAGCCTGCGGAAAGTGGCGATTGCGTTCTCGACGATCCGGTCCTGCGTCTCGCGTTCGACGGCAAAGGCCGTGAGTGCCGCTCCGAACTCCCGCCACATCTCGCCGGTCCGCTCCCCGTACCCGTGAAAGTACCTGCCGCCGATCTCGGGTGTCACGCCAAGTATCTTTTGCACATGACGGCTGATGAATTGGCTTCCCAGGGTCGATCCTTCGAGCACATAGAGGCAGCCGAAGCCGTCGACCACGTCGGTCAGGTCCGGCAACTCCCAGCAGACCGGGAGATTCTCCACGGCTTCCGTACCAAGGACCCGAAGATCGGCCTCGAGGAGAAGCACCTTGCTTCGGGCGCCGAGGTCGATCCCGTGCTTGCCCCAACCTCCAAGGACCTGGAGGCGCTCCTCGACCGGCCGGTAGAAGCCGTGGAACTGCTCCAGCCGCCGGCGATAAGTCGCGAGCATCAGGGTTTCGTCCATCAGGCCGAGGACCTGTTCAATCGCGTCATGCTCTGGCCGGGTCTCGTCCTTCAGCCGGGCGAGAATGGACCTGTTCGTCGCCACCGGTTCCGATGTCATTTCATCGCCTCCTGCCGTGGGTCGCCCCCCGCGGCGCGGACGAGGAGCGCTTCGAGTTCCTCTCGGCGGTAGAGTCGGTAACCGTTGACGGGATGCCTGAGCGACTTGAGCTTCCCCGCCCGGTCCCAATGCCTGAGAGTCCACGGGGAGACTCCGAGTACCGCCGCAGCATCGCCGACCTTGAGGTAGGTGCCGAGATCTCTGGTCGATGAAATATTCAATGGTGCCCCCCCAACCTTTGCAAAGGTTTCAAGACAGGCAGTCTACCAGCAAGGAACGAGATTTCATCAGCAGTGTGGATCGGTGAATCTTCAATCGATCTGACATTCTATCCCGTTACGGTCGAACTGGCACCCAGCAACTTCCCCGGTAAGCTTGGGGCGATCGGGTAAGGGGATCTACGAAGGGGAACGGGGTTCGTTCCCTGGATCGAAACGGAGAAGGGGCCACGATGCACGTTCCGCTACCTGTCGCCGTTCTGGTTGCGTTATTCGCTCGGCTACCTTGTGTTCCTGCTGTGGTACGGGGCAGGGGCAGGCCAATGACCGCGGTCGAAGCCGATTCGCTTCTGGAACGAGTGCGACGTGGTGCGGAAGCGGCGGGGGACCCGGTCGCGCCTGGATTCAGGCGGTTGCGGTCGGTTCAATCATTTGCCGCCAGCCCGAGGGTGCAAAGGATCCCGAAAAGAGCCGCGGCCGGCGCGGTGTTCTGGTGGATGGTGAACTCGCTATTCATGGGTGAGCAGCGGTCATCGAACCAGCGCTCGTTGCCCGGCCAGGCGTCGAAGGCGGGTAGACGGTCTTGTGGGGCCAGGCGGCATCCCAGGGACCCTGGCCCTCATCATTTTGCTTCCGCCGGGGCCGTAGGGGATGATGCCCGGATGGGGCCGCCCTTTACCGTTGTACCAGGCGTCCATGTGGAAGACCTGGACCGAGTGGCCCGGGCCGGTGACCCATGTCATACCGAGTGGCCCGGGCCGGTGACCCATGTCATGTTGAGCGCGTTGCCGCCGTCGCGGAAGTTTCGCGGGGCAAGCTCGTAGGCCAGGAGCAGCTTCCACTTGCCCCCGGTGGCCGAGTAGAGCTACATCCGGTCCTCCCAACGCTGGACGGCGGGAAGAAACAGCGAGATCAGGACCGAGATGATCGCGATCGCGACCAAGAGCTTGATCAGATCGAAGCTGGGGCGGGTGGCCCGGACATGAGTCGGGCGGGGAGTTCCGCGACGTCGCGGCTGAAGGGCGCTCACGGGAACCTTCTGATCATCTGGATCGTTGTGGGGCTCGCAAGACCCTCATTGGGACTCCAGATCAAGTCAAATCCCCGCGCCGCATCCGCCAAGAAACGTCTGGTTCATGTACTCGGATTGATATCACGCCGATCCGGGACTTGATACTTTGCTGGTCCTTGAGCGCCGAGATTTCGGCACCCTTAAACCCTGGGCAGGCAGCAGCTTAGGGCGTCCCATCCCTCGAGAGGGACCTGGCGTCAACTGTCCAGCTCGGTCAGGCTCAAACGCCCTACTTTGGGATAATCCCAACATATTGATCGTTAATATGACCTTAGAAGCGACCCACACAACCCTTATGTATGCCGTTTTAGCCGTCGAATTTCAACTATCGCAAGGAGCGGGTGACTTTGGAGCCTTCTATGGCCGTGGCCGGCAGAGTGGGCGTCAAAAGGGCGATTGGGACGATCCCGAAGATTTTGATCGAAGCTATATATAGCGGTTGCCAACGTGGTACACTGCATGGTATAATCCTGGAGTGTGTGATATCCAGCATGGTCCAACAAGTCGTCTCGCTTTCGCGCCGTTCCACCGAACGGGAGGAAGCGACACGGAGGTCAGGATGGGCACTTCCGAATCGTTGCAAGCCGGATCACCGGCTGAGAGTCCCGGCGGCACCGAGGTTCTCCGATCAAGGGATGCCTCATTCGTCGTCGTGGGGGTTGGCGCCTCGGCCGGGGGCCTGGAGGCACTCAGCGACCTGCTCGCGAACCTGCCAGAGAAAACCGGCATGGCCGTTGTGGTGGTGCAGCACCTCGACCCCCAACACGAGAGCAAACTGAGCAACTTGCTGTCCAGGGTCACTCACTTGCCCGTCGTGGAGGCGATGCAAGACCCGGCTGTCCAGCCGGACCATGTTTACATCATTCCCAGGAATATGACGATGACGATCGCCCAGGGCGTCTTACAACTGGCGTTCGAGGAGCCCAGGCACGAGCCGGCGGCCGTGTCGGGGTCTGCCGCCGACGCGAAGGGACCCAACAGCCCGGCCCGCTGGCTGCCGCGGTGGTTGCGGCGCCCCTTCCGCCGCGCAACGACCTCCGTCGCTGCCGGGGTGTCCGCGCCCCCGGACGAAGGCGAAGTCGACCGACTGCGGCAGGAGCTCGCCGCGATGCGCGACTACCTCCAGTCCGTCATCGAACAAAAGGACACCGTGATCGAGGAGATCCTCTGTAGCAACGAGGAACTCCAGAGCACCAACGATGAGTTGGAGACGGCGAAGGAAGAACTCCAATCGGTCAACGAAGAGCTGGTGACCGTCAACGAGCAACTGATGAGCCGGAACCTGGAATTGACGCGGGTCAGCGATGACATGACCAACCTGCTCGGCAGCGCGAACGTGCCGATAGTGGCTGTGGGGGTCGATCTCCGCATCCGGAAGTTCACGCCAGCGGCCGGGAAGGTTCTGAACCTCCTCCCTGCCGACGTCGGACGCCCTATCGGCGAGCTCAAGTCGGTCGTCGAGGTGTCCGACCTGGAGGCGTTGATCACGGGGGTGATCGACACCGCTCGGTCGGAAGAGCGCGAGGTTCGCGACCAAGCCGGCCACTGGTACACGCTCTGCGTCCGCCCCTACCGGACGGCAGAGAACAAGATTGACGGCGCCGTGGTGGTGTTCGGTGACATCGACGAGGCCAAGCAGGCCCAGATGCGCCTCAAGGAATCCGGCGAGTACGCCCAGAGCATCGTGGAGACAGTGCGGGAGCCCATGCTCATCCTCACCGAGGACTTGCGGGTCAAATCGGCGAACCAGTCCTTCTATCAGACCTTTCGGGTCAAGCCCGAGGAGACGGAGAACCTGTTCCTCTACGACCTGGGGTCCGGACAATGGAACATTTCCTCACTGCGGACACTCCTGGAAGATATCCTCCCCGGCCACCACACGATCGAGGAGTACGAGGTCGAGCACGACTTCCCCGTGATCGGGCACAGGGTGATGCTCCTGAACGCCCGTCGGGTGTGCCCGCGGGACGGCGCCCCGCCACTCATCCTCCTGGCGTTTCAGGACGTGACCGAGCACCGGCGGGCGGAGCTGTTGCGGCAGAGCTGGGAGCGATTCCGCATCCTGACCGAAACGATGCCCCAGATCATCTTCACCGCCAAGCCCAACGGCGTCGTGGATTACTTCAACCGGCACTGGACCGAGTTCACTGGCCTGTCCAGCCTGTCGATCGAGAACTTGAGCTGGACGCAATTCGTCCACCCCGCCGACCTGGAGGAGAGCCTCCGTCGCTGGCAGCACTGCATCGATACTGGCGAACCGTTCCAGCTCGAGCACCGCTTCCAGCGCTCCGACGGGGTCTACCGATGGCACCTCAGCCGGGCAAACGCCCTGCGCGACGCTGGAGGCAACGTGCTCATTTGGACCGGTTCGAGCACCGATATCGACGACCAGAAGTGCTCCGAAAGCGCACTTAAATATGCTGATAAGCACAAGAACGAATTTCTGGCGATGCTCGCCCACGAGCTGCGGAACCCCCTGGCGGCGTTGAAATGCGGTCTATCGCTGCTTACCGGCGCCAGCCACGAGAGCGACCGCGACTGGGCCTTGAGGATGGCCGAGCACCAGGTCCGACTTCTGACGCGCATGGTGAACGATCTGCTGGACACCTCTCGGATCACGCGCGGCACGTTCCAGTTACAGAGGGAGCGGGTGGGGCCGGCCGAATTGATCGAGCGAGCCGTTGACACAGTGCGGCACCTCGCCGAGGCCAAGGAGCATCATCTGCACCTCACAGTGGCCCCGAACCTGCCGCAACTGCAAGCCGACCCGGCTCGGCTCGAGCAGGTCATTAACAACCTCCTGACGAATGCCGTCAAGTTCACGCCGCAGGGCGGACGGGTCGAGGTCTCGGTCGTGGCCGAGGGGGGTGACCTCGTCGTGACGGTTCGCGACACGGGGATCGGGATTGCCCCGGATTTTCTGACGCGCGTCTTCGATCCGTTCGTGCAGGTCGATACATCGTTGGTGCGCGGGCGTGGAGGACTCGGAATCGGTCTCACGCTGGTCAAAGCGATCGTCGAGCTGCACGGCGGCTCGGTCGAGGCGCGGAGCGACGGGCTGAACCGCGGTTGCGAGATCGTGGTTCGACTCCCGACCGTCGGGGCCAACAACGTCAACGGTTCCGGGCCCCCGTCCCTCGAGAATGGGCCGGCCCTCGCCGCGGACGGGGCACCGGAGCGAAGGCGGATCCTGATTGTCGAGGACAATCTGGACTACGCCCTCGGCCTCCGCCGGTTGCTGGAGTCCGCCGGTCACGAGCTCCACATCTGCAAAGATGGTCTCGGGGCCCTCTCCCAGGCGTCGGCTTTCGCTCCCGATGTGATCCTCCTCGATCTCGGGCTGCCCGGGATGGACGGCTACGAGGTGGCTCGGCGAATGCGAGAAGACGAATCGCTCGCCCGAGCGAGGATCGTCGTCATCTCGGGCTATGCCTGCGAGGAAGATCGGCGGCGCTCCCGGGAAATCGGCGTCGATGAACACCTGGCCAAGCCCGTTCGCTTCAGCAAGTTGCTTCGGATCGTTACCGAGACCGGACGGGGATCGATAAGGCGATAGGGGAGCCCAAAAACGACTCCCGTCCCTTTATCCCTCCCCGAATTCGGCGGCCATGCTGCTGGACAGTCGCAGCGAATCGGCGACTGGCCGGGGGTGGGGAATGATCCCGGTTGCATGCGGTATTCGAGACTTGATCAGATCGAAGGACGCAATGCCCGTCCCGTCGTTTCCCGTGCGCCGTACTGTCTGAAGACTCATGGGGTGAGTGTGGCGACAGAAGCCGGATAGAGGTATACGCCGTCCACGCCCATCCCGCCGAAGCTCGTGCCGCCTAAGCGAATGACCAACCCGCTCGGGTACCGGCGATGGATATCGAGGGCGGCTTGGGCCAGTGGATCGCTGGTGGGGATCAGCTTGACCAGGAACGGGTCGAAGTAGGGACCGGCGAGTTCGCCAGCCAGACGCAAGACTTGTCCATACGCCGCACCACGATTCGTGCCAGTGATCTGGTCGGAAGCGATATAAAGGTACCACTGCTTTTCTTCGCTATCCTTGACCCAGAAGGCGGCCTTGACCGGTACGTATTGATCCAATCGACGCACGAGTTCCGCCCCCGCGTCGATCTCTTCGCTCACCAGTTGACCTTGATCCATCTCCGCGTCCAGCACCCGATCATCGGCAAGTTGTTGCAAATCAGTCTTATTCAACGAGATAGTCCCACTGCCGAGAAGCCCTGACTCAATCTTATCGGTATGGCCACTTGTGGTCCATCTCATCACGTCTCTGACCTGTACCTGGCCCTGAAGCGCGCTGGCGTTCCCGCCGAGCTGCACATCTATGTGACGGGAGACCACGACTTCGGCGTGCGGCAGAACGAAAAACTCCCCTCGAGCTGGACACAACTCTGCGTCAACTGGCTGCGCAGTCAGGGATTGTTGTTGAAGCCGAGCTCGAGCAAGTGGTCGCCGAAACCTGGGCTCCACGGTTCAGGCGACATTTTGTCCGGCGGATGCGAAGCCGAGGGCTGCAAGCTTGTCGAGAACCTGGGCGTAGAGATCGGGAACGGGAGGACAGATCGAGTCGGGCGTGGGAGTCATCCAGTTCATCTGTCGAAGATGATCGGCGGGCCAAGAGGGCAAGGCTGTGCCGAACGCCTGGGCGGAGGCCACGGAGACCAGGCCGTCGTTTGGCCCTTCCAGCTCGCTCAGCATGGCGTGCAGCCGCTGGAGCGGCCAGGTCACCTCGGTGCTGGGAGGATCACCGGCCAGGCTGAAGCAGGGGATGTCCAGGGGCTGGTCGTGCAGGCGATGGAACCTGCGGGCGGAACGTCGCGTGATGTCGAGGAAGCCCCGGGGATCGAGCCCCATCAAATCGAGCAGGCGATAGACGCGGCCGACCCTGAGCTTGGCGAAATCGGCCAGGTACGTTCCCAGGTGAGGCGTGCCGATGGTGATCAGGCTGAGCACCCGTTTCCGCCACAACGGGTCGGCGAGCAATCGCCGGGCGTCCAGGCCTCCCATGCTGTGACCGATGATGTGAACCGGTTCCTCGGGGAAGGCACGAAGGATCCGATCGCCCAGTCGCCGGGCGCGGAACTCCACCCCGGCGATCGGATGGACCCGCGTCACCAGGACACGGTTCCCCGCCGCTCGAAGTTCATCCGGAATCCCCCGGAAGTAGGTCGTGAGCGTCAGCGGACCCAGACCGATCCTGGAGAATCCGAACAACCCGTGGGCCAGAACAATTGGCGCCTGTAGACGTGCAACCATGGGAAGAGGCGATTCGCGGAGATTCCGCGGAGACGCGGAAGCCACTGAGCAGTCGTGGTTTGCCATCATGGTGCCGGATCTCAGCGGTCCATCACGATAGGGATAATATAGACCATCGGGCATCTCGATGCGTCCCGGATGATCGGGGAGGGGGTTGGGATCATGCAGGTTCGGGGAATCGTGCAGAGGGCCGAGCTGGTGGAGAACCCTGCCGGCAGCGATCGGATCGAGATGGTCCTCTGGGGACAGGGTGTCGGCCCCAACAAGCCGCGGAGCATCGTCGTGCCGTACGAGCTTCTCTTGCAGGACCCGTCGCTCGATCCTGACCAGGTTCACGGACATGGATTCGAAGCCCGGATCGAGCAGGATGACAACGGCCGATGGGTCGTTATTGAGATCGGCTTTGCCTCGGGCCGGGTGTTACGATCCGCTGAGGATTGAGCTTCCTCACGCGGGCCAGCGTCCGTCGACCATTGCCTGGTAAAGATCCAGGTAGCGATCGACAACGGCGGCGAGCGAGAATTGCTCGTCGATGCGCCGGCGTGCCCCGGTTCCCAGGCGCCTCGCCTCCTCTGGGTTTCTCAGTAGTTCCAGAAGGGTCGAGGTCCAGGCCTGGGGAGTTGCGTCGGCCACCAGTCGTCCGGTCTCATGATCGGTGACCAGGTCGGAGTTGCCGCCGATGCCGGAGACCACGCAGGGCAGCGCGGTGGCCATTGCCTCGAGGAGCGAATTGCTCATCCCTTCGGCCACGCTGGGCAGAACGAAGACATCCGCCGCGCGGAGGTGATCGGCCGGATCGGCCACGGGTCCCACGAATTGAACGCGATCGATGATGCCGAGCTGGATGGCAAGGCGGCCAAGTGTTTCGCGGTCGCTTCCCCGACCGACCAGGATCAGGTTGGCCGAAACTTGCCGCGTCACTTCCTGCCAGGCTTCGAGCAGGAGCGGCAGGTTTTTTTGCGGGTGCAGCCGGCCCGTGAAGATGACTCGCGGGCGGGGAAGCAGGTGGGCCTCGAGCGGACTCGCACCGGAGTGAAAGTGACCGGCGTCCACGCCGCTGGCCATCCGGGCAATCCGACACTTGGGAACGCCCAGCTCCAACCACTGGCCCTCGATCTCGGCGGAGATTGCCGCCAGGCCTGTATTCCGGAGGATGATGCGGCGCAGCAAGGCAGACCCACGGGTGCGGCGAAGCTCGTCGGCCTCGCCGTAGTAGCCCGAGCTCGCCGGCTGCACCAGGGTCGGAATCTCCGGCAGCAGGGAGCGTGCTAACCCGGTGGCCACCGCTTCCCAGAGTGCCTGGTGGGTATGGATCACATCAACGTGTCCGCGCAGCCGGCGGAGGGCCCGAATCACTCCCGAGACGAAGCTGAGCGCGAAGAGGGGGCCGCGATCCGAGGTGTGGACACAGCGATGGATGAAGATTCCCTGATAGTCCTCTTCGTCGATCGGGTAACCCGGCACGGATCGGGTCACCACGTGCACCAGATGGCCGCGTCGCACCAGCTCGAGCGCCTGGGCCAGCGCCTGGCGCTCGGCCCCGCTGGCAAACGGATGAAAGTAACTGACGACGAAGCAGACCCGCAACGGCTGCCGCACCGAGTGGGACATGTGGCTTCCGGACCGCGGCCGCGGGTCAGAGATCGGGTTCGTGAACGTTCTTGAGGTTCTTGAAATGAGGATACTGAGCGAGGATTTCGCGGGCGACCCTTGCCTGGGAAGTGGGAACGAAGATGACGTGCCCAGACTCGAAGGGGAGGCCGCCGAAGACGGGCATGGCCGCCGTGGCGTCGCTTCGGGCGCAGATGTCTTCCTCGCGCAGGAGGTTGACCACCAAGGAGGCCTCGACCTCGTTGGAGACATCACAGAGGCGGATTTCGGGGACTTCTTCTGCCATTTTTTCCATCGTTTCCCTCCTCTGGCAGTTGATCGCGGGCCATGCCGGTCCGATCGTTCCTGACTGTATGAGGAACAACGGTCGGCGTGCCGGTAGGGCCGGGTGGAGATTCGGCGGCAGCCGCTCCGCCCGGCCTCGTACGCGCCTCAGCGGGTGATGACCAGGCTGGGGATGTCGCGTCCGATGTCGTCACTGATCAGGCCGTTGCTGACGGTGATCTGGCTGACGGAATAAGCCCGTCCGCTGGGCATCGTGACGTTGACGGTCCAGTCGCCATCAGGGACCTTGACTGCGAAGCGTCCGAACGCGTCGGTAAGCGCCACGCGATCCGCGTAGGCATTCGTCCGGTTGGAGATGGTGACCCGCACGCCTTCCTCCGGCTCATTGGTGTCGCGGGTCTTGACCCTGCCGAAAAGCACGTTGCGGTACTGCGATCGAACCCCGCGGGACGCCGGGAGAACGGGCTTTTGAACCACGCGTCGCCCGCCTGAGCCGGACCCAGGCGTCTGATCGCCGGCGGGAGCCGGCTCCAGATCCTCGGGGCCGGCGGGCGCCCTGGGACGCTCCACGCCTCCTGATGGTGCCGGCGACGTGGGGGACGTATTGGGGCTTGCGGGCTGGGGCTGCACACGGGCCGGAACCGGGGGATTGGGAGGCGAATCAGACCGGCCCGTGGCCGCACCCGATGCATCCGACTTGGGTGGTGCCGGTGCCTCACGCGGAGGAAGTTCGGGCACGTTCGAGTTGATCGATTCGTCCTCGGCCGGCTCGCTCTGGATTGGCGATGTCCGGGAACGCGTATTGGTTCGTGGAGCCGGAGTGGTGGCAACCGGCGTTTGCTCGGATGGGTACGTTCGAACCGAGGGCGCGGCGGCGACGATCGTCTCGCCGCCACAGCAGGCGCTGGAGCGGGCCGTCGTGTAGCCGGTGGATACGACAGCAGTATCCAGAACTGTGGGCGAATAGAACGTGGGCGAATAGAACGTGGTCGGATAAAACCTGGTCGGATAGTAATAGGTGGTCGGGTAATAAGCCGTGGTTGGCAGGTAGTATGCCCGCGTGGTTTCCACGAGTCGCCGGCCGAAGAGTCCAGCGCGCCGGAATCGGGTCTCGTAGTACGTGGGAGCCACGTACGTCGTCGGCGCCAGCAAGGCCGACTCGGTCACGTACGCAGTCGCGTAAACCGTCGGAATTGTGTAGGAGGTCGGCACAGCGTAGGTGCCGGCCACAACGTAAGAAGTGGGAAGTGCCAGGACGCTTGCCGTGGGTAGCCAGTCCGCAGTTTCCAGGTAGAGAACCTGAGCCCGGGTGGGCACGGAGCTCGATGCCAGCACCAGCACCGCAAGGATCGGCAATCGCAAGCCAATCAATCGCATGGTATAACTCCTTCAAGTGCGATTGCGGATCCCTCAAGAGAAGCTCGGCGTCATGCGTGGGACCCGCCTCTCTTTACGATACCAGAACATTCGGTGCCAACCAAGGTCCAGCTAGGTGACTTGAGGCTTTCTACTTGAGCAACTTCGAGTTGGGAAAAATATGACGATCGTGACGGATGTATCGACGGCTGTTCTGAAGGTCAGAGCGCCGGGGGGCAGATGCAGTGCGGGCAAGCCGCATGCTCGCGACGAGCCGGGCAGGCTGCCGGATCCGTGGGGATGCCCTGCCTCCGTGGCGTCTCGTCCGGCAAGGGGAAATTTGCTTCCCGAGACGCCTTGTGGGATGATGAGGGAGAGAGTGTTCCCGGCATGCTTTCCGGCAAATCCCGATTCGAAGCGGGAGACCGAGACGCCTGACTGTCCGTGGAGGACAACAGACCATGTTAAACCCACGCGAGGCCCTGGAGGTCCTGGATCGGGATTTTCTCGAAACCCGAGGCAAGATCCTGGAAATCGCCGCGGTCCTCGATCGGATCGATCGGGCGCCTGCTCACCACCATCTCCATCCCGACCCGAGGGTCGGCCAGATTCGCCAGGCCCTCGAGGCGCTCTGCGAGCCGGGCCCGGGCCGCTCCGAGACGATTCAGTTGATCTTCTCGTTCGAGTACGATCAGAACTGGCGCGACCACCTGAAACTCAGGCAGCCGGCCCAGTCGCCGGGCAAGAAGTGATCTGTCGAGCGGTTTTCGGTCCGCATCGTCTGAGTCCCGACATGAGCTGGTTGCCGCGCGTCTCCCGATGGTTTGCGTGCCATCAACTCGAGCTTCAGCGATTTGCCAGCAATCGCTGTCTCTGGCAACCGGGATGTTGCGTTCACCCGAGAACTCGCGTTCGGTGGTTGGCCCGATCGAAGGGGGTTGATCATGCAGTATGTCGATCCGCACATTCACATGGTGTCACGGGTTACAGACGACTACAAACGGATGGCGCTGGCGGGTTGCGTGCTGGTCAGCGAGCCTGCCTTCTGGGCTGGTTATGACCGCTTGGGCCCGGAGGGGTTTCGCGATTACTTTCGCCAGTTGACCCAGTTCGAGCGCCAGCGAGCCGCCGGCTACGGCATCGAACATCGATGCTGGCTGTGCATCAACGCCAAGGAGGCCGAAAACGTCTCCCTGTCGCGGCAGGTGATCGCGATGATCCCCGAGTTTCTCGATGAGCCCGGGGTCCTCGGCATCGGCGAGATCGGTCTGAACAAGAACACCCGCGACGAGGCGACCGTGTTCCTGGAGCACCTCGACCTGGCGGCGCGAAGGCAGGAACTGGTTCTGGTTCATACACCTCACCTGGCCGACAAGTACCAGGGAACCCGCATGATCCTGGACATGATCCATGATGAATCGCGGATCAGCCCCGAGCGGGTCTGCATTGACCACGTCGAGGAGCACACGATCAGCCTGGCACTCCACGCCGGCCACTGGGTGGGGATGACGCTCTATCCGGTCACCAAGTGCACCCCCGCCCGGGCCGCCGACATGATCGAGATGTACGGACCGGAACGGATCATGGCCAACTCGGCCGGCGACTGGGGGCACAGCGACCCGCTGGCGGTCCCTGAGCTGATCTTCGAGATGCGGCGGCGAGGACATGACGACGCCTTGATTCGCAAGGTCGTCTTCGACAACCCGCTGAGCTTCTTTGGCCAGTGCCCAAGGTTCCTCTTCACGCTCAACTCGGTCTGATCCCACCGGCTTCGTGACCCCCACCGGCTTCGCAGATTCTCCTTTCCGTTCGAAATCAAGGTGCACGGCGACAGGACAAAAGGGGTAGCGTGCCATGAGCGTGATGACCAGGCCCAAGCCGACAGCTCCAATTGTGACCGAGGGCGAGACCCGGATCGCGGTCCGGGGGGTTCCCTGGAGCGTCTACGAACTGTGGGTTGACTCGCTGCCTGAGCGAAGCGGGATTCGGATGGCCTACGATGGCGAGGACCTGGAAATCATGACCAAAGGGCCAAAGCACGCGGACTTTCGCGAACTCCTGGGCAGGATCGTCACCGAGGTCGCAGTCGAGCTGAACATTCCTCAGAAGTGCCTGGGCGAGACAACCTGGAGGCGTCCCGAATTGTCGCGCGGTGTCGAAGCCGACCAGTGCTATTACTTCCAGCCCGAGAAACTTGCCGCCGCCGCACGACGGGCCAAGGCCCGCGGCTCCAACGACGTCGCCGACTATCCCAACCCGGACCTGGCCATCGAGGTCGACATCTCCCCCTCGCTGGTGGACCGACCGGGTATCTACGCGTTCCTCGGGGTCGCCGAGGTTTGGCGATTCGATGGCCAGACCCTGACCATTGAGCGGCTCGACCCTGGCGGCCGCTACCTCCCGATCGAGACCAGCACCTGGCTCCCCATCAAGGACTCCGAGGTCGTGCGCTGGCTCACACAGGAGGACACCACCGACGAGTCGGCCTGGGCCCGGCGATTGCGGAACTGGGTTCGTGCCGAACTGATCGCTCGAAGAGCATCCTGCTGACCTTGTGTCGTGGGGAGAGGGAGAGTCAAGTGAAGCGGCGGACGATCCTGCGTGGGCTGGCGGGAGTGGCGGCGCTGGGCAGCGCGGGTGCGGCAATCAACCGGATTTCCGGCGCGAGGGCGGGTGCTTCGGGCCTGTCGGTCACGGTGCTGCTTGATGAGCCAATCGGCACCATCCGGCCGGCGATCTACAGCCAGTTCGCAGAGCATATCGGCGGGGTGATCTACGACGGCATCTGGGTGGGGACGGATTCGAAGGTCCCGAACATCGGCGGGATCCGCAAGGCGCTCGTCGAGCATGTCAAAAGGCTGGGCAAGGTTGTGGTGCGGTGGCCGGGAGGGTGCTTCGCCGATCGCTACCACTGGCGCGACGGGATCGGGCCGGTGGGGGCTCGCCCGCGGCGGTTCCGCCGCTGGTGCGAGGTGACCGAGCCGAACACTTTTGGCACCCACGAGTTCATCCGGTTCTGCCGGCTCTGCGATGTCGAGCCCTATTTCGCCGCCAACGTCGGAACGGGGTCGCCCGAAGAGTATCAGCAGTGGGTCGAGTATTGCAACGCGCCGGCCGGCTCGACCACACTGGCCGATGAGCGCGCGGCCAACGGCCAGCGCGAGCCGCTGGGCATCCGCTACTGGGGCGTGGGCAACGAGAGTTGGGGCTGCGGCGGCAAATTCACGCCCGAGGATTACTGCGGCGAATATCGCAAGTTCACCGAGTGGCTTCCCGAGTACGGTGTGAAGCTTTACCTGATCGCCGCCGGGCCCAACAGCAACGACCTCGACTGGACCAGGCGTTTCTTCACCAAGTGGGCCGATGGCGCACGGGCGCCGATCCAGGGCTGGGCCCCGCATTACTACTGTGGGACGACCGGCCATGCCCTGAAGTTCACGACCGATCAGTGGTACGAGCAGCTCTTCAAGGCCAACCAGATGGAGACGCTGATCGGCGATCAATGGGCGGTCCTCGGGTTGTTTGACCCCGAACACAAGATCAAGCTGGTGGTTGACGAATGGGGAAGCTGGCATCCCGCCGGTACCGAGGTCAATCCGGCCCATTTGTTCGAGCAGATGGGCACGTTGCGAGACGCGCTGGTGGCAGCCTTGACGCTCGACACCTTCAACCGGCACGCCGGCAAGGTGGACATGGCGAATATCGCGCAACTGGTCAACAACCTCCACTCGTTGTTTCTGGCCGACGGCGACCGGTTTGTGGCCACGCCCAATTTCCATGTCTTCGAGATGTACCGGCCTCATCACGGCGCCAGGTCGGTGCGGATTGACGTCCGCGCGCCCGAGGTGGCATTCGGACCGGGCAAGTGGCCGAAGCGGATCTTCCGGATTGCCGGCTCGGCCTCGCGCACCGGCCAGCGGCAGTTGACGCTGACGCTCGTGCACACGCACGCCACCGATCCGGCCGAGGTGTCCATCCTCCT
>JAFAHT010000421.1 GCA_019237095.1 Planctomycetaceae bacterium | reverse complement strand
ATCGGACTTCACGTTCGAGTTTTTTCATCGTACCCATGAGGGTGGGACTGGTGCCATCGCCAGGCGGTCTCGATGATCGGAGTGATCTCCGTGTATCTTGGCTCCCACCCCAGTTCACGGCGGGCATGGCTCGCATCGGCCACAAGCGCCGGCGGATCGCCGGCGCGCGGACCGGCCATCTTGGCGGGGATCGGCAGCCCCGTTACCTGGCGGCAGGCCTCGATGACCTCGCGCACGCTCGATCCCCGCCCGGTTCCCAGGTTGAGCTTGAGCTCGACGCCCCGCTCCAGCCGCTCGAGCGCGGCTTGGTGCGCCGTGGCGAGGTCATCGACGTGAATGTAATCGCGGATGCAGGTCCCGTCCGGAGTCGGGTGCTTGTCTCCAAAGACCGTCACATGCTCACGCTGTCCAAGTGCGACCTGGAGGACCAGCGGAATCAGGTGAGTCTCGGGATCGTGGTCTTCGCCCAGGTCGCCATCGGCCGAGGCGCCGGCCGCGTTGAAGTAACGGAGCGCGGCATATCCCCAGCCATAGGCCTGGCCGTAGTCGGCCAGGGCGTGCTCGATGATGAGCTTGGTGAATCCGTAAGGATTGATCGGGCGCTGCGGCTGGCTCTCGCGGATGGGGACCTGCTCTGGCTCGCCGTACGTGGCACAGGTGCTCGAGAAGACGATCCGCGAGACGCCCACGGCGCGCATGGCTTCCATCAGGGAAAGCGTGCCAACCACGTTGTTGTGGTAATACTTCGCCGGGTCGGTCACTGACTCACCCACGTAGGCAAAGGCGGCGAAATGCATCACGGCGTCGATCCGCTGCTCGCGAAGCACCGCCTCGACCTTGCCCCGGTCCAGCAGGTCGCCCTCGATCAGACGACCGGGCGCCACCGCGGCCCGGTGGCCGAAGACCAGGTTGTCATAGACCCAGATCTCATGGCCTTCGGAGGCCAGCAGCTTGGCCGCGTGACAACCAACATAGCCCGCGCCGCCTGTCACAAGGACATTCATGATCTTCGCTCCGCGGGCGTTTCAGCCCTGGTACTCGTCCCCCGCGCCGAACTGGCGGACGCATGAGGCAATCTCGCGCTTGGCCTGTTCCACAAGGTCAAGGGAGGCGCCGACGATCACCGCGGCGAACTGCGGATGACGCATCGCCGCGTAATAAGAAGTACGATGTCGAGGACGCCCCGGGAAGGTAGACCACATCCAGCCCCGCGGCCCGAAAGGCGTCGATCGTGACGGTCAGATGCTGGGGACCTGTCCGGCGCGCATCGTGAGCCACCACGACTCGGGGCGCCCCCAGCACCTCGCGGATATAAAGCGCCTCGGCTCGCGCCAGTCGCTCCGTAAGCTCCGGCGTCAGCAGCGCGGACGGCGTGCGGATGTCGTACGCCCGGAACATCGAGAGATTCAGTTGGTCTTCCACCGCCGGCCCCTGATCAACGAGTAAGTTGGTCAACTCCCGTTATTGTCCGACTCGTCGAACGCCAAAGTGGCAGGCACCAGGTGACGAGCCCGCGAAGAGATACGGTTCGCGGCCGGTTGCCTCGCGATAACGGCGGGCGATCCCCGCGACGGCCTCGCCTGCGTCGGCCCTTCCCAGGACGGCGACCGTGCCGCCGCTTCCGCCGCCAGTGATCTTGGCACCGTAAAGCCCCGCGGCCGGCCCGGCCTCGCGTACCAGCTCCACGAGCAGGTCGGTGCCGTCGGAACCGAGCCCGCAAGCCGAATAGCTTGCATGAGAGCCGTACATCAGCTCACCCATTTCGCGCAAGGCCGGCTCGTTCGGATCGGCCTCCAGCAGGGTTGTGAACCGACGCACCCGTGCGTTTTCGTGAATGGGATGAGCCGTCGGCTGGCGAACCGCGTAGGTCTGGTTCGGATCAACCCGCGTGACCGAGTCGGTGGTCCCGCCGTAAAGTGCCCGGAATTCATCCCCGCGCAGCTCCGTGGGCAAGTGAGGGGCGAAATCGCGGTCGAACTCCGCAGGCGAGAGGTTGGCCAGAAACCCGGACCAGCGCGGATCGTCGATCCGCAAAATGCCGTCCTCGGAACGCGCGACCTCTTTCAGTCCCGCTAGCTCGGCGATCAAACGGTATCCCATGAACGCCCCGGTTCGCACCGAGGTGTAGTCGCTGCCCGAGACCGCATGGCGGATGCCCGAATCGATACCCCAGAACCTGATCGAGGAGGGTAGAGGGACGAATCCCTGAACCTTGGCCGGCTGGCACAGCAGGGACAGAAGGGCGTCGGCCTGTCCCAGCGCCGAGGTCATCTGGTCCATGATGCCGCACGAAGCTCCCACCACGAAGTTCTCGGCCATCTGGCAGAGCCTGGCAAGCTCGGTACCCTCGAGGGTGAATCCGACCAGCCCGGTGACCGCCTGCATCGTGGCAACCTCGAGCGCCGCGGAGGAGCTTACCCCTTTGCCCTCGGGCACTTTCGACTCGACAAGGATCCTTAGACCGCAATTGAGCTGAAGACCTCGCTCGCGCTCGAGAACGAGCAGTACGCCCAGCACGTAGGCCGCCCAGTGCAGCGCCGGATCGCGGGCAAACCAGCGACGGGCGGCAGCGTAGCCACCCTCGAGGAGTTGCCTCGTGGTCGACGAGTTCAGCTCGAGCGTGCGTGCCTCGCGGCCATTCTCGGTGGCCAGGCTGAACAGCTTCAATCCCGGCTCCGCGACAGCTTGCACGGCCACCAGCGTGGCCTCACGGATCGGCCATTGCAGGACCAGGGAACCCGAGTAATCGGCAATGCCCCCCATCACGTCGAGCCGCCCGGGCGCCCGGGCCACCACGAGCGGTACCCCCTGCCCGAACAGGAAGCTACCATCGGGAAGAATCGCGGCTTCCGTCCGCTTGATTCGCGCCAGGAATTCCTCGAGATCGAATGTGTCGGCTCTCGAGCAAGCCGGCCTCGCGGTCGTGACGCGCCCAGATTCAGACATGGGACGAGACCCCCTCGAGCCGGGTGTGATGAACTGGCGAGACCGCACGAAGCTCCGCGGCCTTCTCCTCGGGCGACGTATCGCTCAGGAAACTGCCGCCGCCAATCTCCGGGCCGGCCAGGTACTTCAAGAGGTTGGGCTTGCGGAGCGGCGGGTGAAACTCGATGTGGAAATGAAAGCCTTCGTGCGACCGGCCATCGGTGGGTGCCTGGTGCAAGGCCATCACGTAGGGAAACGGCATCTTCCACAGATTGTCGAAGCGGATCAGCACTTCCTGGAGCACGGCGGCCAGATCGCGCAACTCCGCCGGCGAGAGGCCGGCCAGGCTCGCATGGGCCTGCCGGGGTGTGACGAAGGTCTCGTAGGCGTAACGCGCGAAGTAGGGAACAAACGCGATGGCCGAATCATTCTGACTGAGAATCCGCCGTTCGTCGGCCTGCTCGGTCGCAATGATGTCCTCCATCAGCACCCGGCCATGCTCGTCCCGGTAGCGCTTCGAGATGGCGGCCTCGTTCTCGATCGTTTTGAAGACGAAGTTCGTGGCGTAGATCTGACAGTGTGGATGCGGATTCGAGACGCCCACCACTTCGCCCTTGTTCTCGAACATCAAGACATGGTTGACCTCCGGCCGCGCTGCGAGATCGCGATACTGCTCTTGCCAGGCCGCCAGCAAAGCCTCGACCAAGTCGCCCTCCAGCTCCGCCAGCGTCATGTCGTGCCGCGGGGCGTAACAGACCACGCGCGCAACGCCCCCGGCAGGTCGATTGCGGTAGATCCCCGGAGCGGGACCCAGGTCTCGCGGTGCCTTGGGCCCGACACAGGGCATATCGTTGTCGAAGACGAAGATGCCCGTGTAATCGGGATTCCGCGTCCCGCTGACCCGCGTGTTGCCGGGACAGAGCGGACAGTCCGCCACGTAATCCGGAATTTTCCGGGCCGGGCCCTCCACCGTCTCGCCGACCCATGGGCGATCGTTCCGGTGGGCCGCCACGATGACCCATTCCTCACGCAAAGGATGCCAGCGCTGTTCCCAGGTCATGATGACACACCGACCCTTACAAAGTTTTTCGATCGAGCACGACATTCACCAGTGGTCGAAGCGCGCTGTCCCACGTCAATCTCGAAGCACGTGATTCACTTTCCAATGATGCTCATTTCAATATAGGATGAATGCCCTGGTGATCGGAAGACGCACTGGGTGGCGGGACGGAAATCCCTGGCCTCGGTCTTGAAGATGTTCGGAACATAGGTCTGGGGATTGCGGTCGATCAGGGGAAACCAGGTGCTCTGGATCTGCACCATGATCTTGTGCCCATTCTTGAAGCAATGACTGTTCTCCTTCAAGGTCTCTATCATCGCTGCGTATTCGAAACCGTAACTGAGCCGGAACGTCCCGTTATTATGAAAGTCGTCGCCCAAGAACATGTCGGCCGGCGGCGCCTGGGGCGAAGCGGCCTTGAGCGCCGGGTGCGGCTCGAGCAAGGCCATGACCGTGAGCCAGCCCGGGTACGAGATCCCCAGCATGCCCACCCGCCCGCTGTTGCCCTTCAGGTTCTTGACCAGCCAGTCGATCGTGTCGAAGGCGTCGGTCCCCTCGTCGATCGCCTTCGCTTCTGCGGTCCCGCGCGGGGGACGGATCGTCACGAAGACGCCCTCGGACTTGTACCGGCCGCGGATATCCTGGAAGGCGAAAATATAGCCCTCGTCGGCCAGGTCCTTGAGATAATCATCCAGGGAGCGAGGAGCGCCGCCGGCGATGCCATAAGGCGTTCTCATCAGCATGATCGGCAGCGACCCTTCCTGCTTGACCGGCCTGTACACGAGCGTGTGCAGTCGAACGCCGTCACGCATCGAAACCATGAACTCGGACTTCTCATAACCGGGAATATCGGCTCGGGCAATCCCGACCAGCCCCAGCACGACGGCACCCAGCAGTCCCATGACATGCGACAGTTCGCTACATCTTGGTTTCATCGGTCCAGTCAACTCCAGATCATCCAGGAAGGGAGTCGAGCGACTGCGGCGAGATTCCGGCCTGCACCAGATTCCAAACACTACGGCGGCAGGATGCTCGGCGACCGAATCGCCACGCGGTTCCCGGCAAGTTCCAATAAGCAGTAGTTTCCACGAAAAACTGTACAATCGCTGCTCGGCGCATACCACCCCCGTCGCTCCGGCGGCCCCACCTCGCCACCGAGCGTT
>JAFAHT010000419.1 GCA_019237095.1 Planctomycetaceae bacterium | reverse complement strand
GGAGGCCATCTCCTTCGCGGTCGGCAACCAGTACGACTATCTGCTGAACCTCGACGCCGACTTCAGCCATCCTCCCCGGTTCATCCCGGCCCTGCTCGATGGCATGCGCGATCACGACGTGATGATCGGTTCGCGTTACGTGCCGGGCGGCGGAGTCGAGGGAGGATTCACGTTCAAGCGGAAGTTCATGAGCTCCGGCATCAACTGGTACGCACGGATCTTGCTGGGGCTCACGAGCAAGGACAACAGCGGGGCCTATCGCTGCTATCGCGTCAGCAAGCTCGCCCAGATCGACTTGAGCAAGGTTCGCTCGCGGGGATACTCCTTCCAGGAGGAGATCCTCTACTTGTGCAAGCGCGTGGGCTGCCGGATCGGGGAGACTCCAATCCTCTTCGAGAACCGGCGGTTCGGCGCGTCGAAGATCGACACCCGCGAGGCCGCCTCGGCGCTCTGGATCCTGCTGCAGCTTGGGTTGGGTCGCGTCCGGGGATAAGAGGATCAATCCGGCAGATAGCCAGTCGCCGTTCTGCCTTGCGTACCGAGGCGATCCTTGGTGTGTCGGCGCTGGATGATTGGAGCAAGGCCTATGATGAGCCTTGCTCTGCTCTCAGCCGATCTCGTGCTCGCGGATGGTCACATAGATTTCCTGGCAAGCCTCGGCGATCCTCTCACCCAGGCCTTGGTGCTTGGTCTCGAGCTGGCTCGAATACATTCCCAGGACCTTGCACAAGAACGCGCTGTGGCAGTGGTCGGTCTCGTGCGTCAACTGCTCGAGCGATTCCTCGATCTGGTCGGCCAGGTAGAGCAGGAACTGAGCCTGACCCTTGACCTCGGCGAGATACCGCCTCAGCTCACGCGAGGTCACGAAAGGGCGTGCGGGTTCGATGCTGTCTTCGAACTCGGGAGCCAAGTCTTCAAACTCCCTGAGTGATGGTTCTCCCAGTATTTCATTGTTCGGCGAAGTCATGCCGTTTCTCCCGATCCGTTCGAGCCGGCGGGCGTACTGACGATCGTCTCGAGCACGTTGCAAAGGTCGCTGATCATCCCCAAGTTCTGGCTCTCGAGCCGCAGATTGGCGGTGTGCATCTCCACCAGTTGCTTGATGAAGATGCGAGTGCCTGGGTCATTCTCATCCTGGAATCGCTCAACGTCGGCCACTGCGGCCCGCACCAGGTAGTCCATGAACTGGAGCTTGCCGCGGATTGAGGTCGAAAGCCGGGACAGTTGCGTGCGGTCCGTGGATTCCGCTGCTGCGGTGAGTTGGGACATCCTGATCATGTCTCCGGACCATGGGGCCGGACACTTGAGCCGAGCGTCAGCGTCCGTGCGGTGGTGAAGTTCGTCTCGCAGCTCTCTGCCTGCCGGGAGAAGATCCGGGGGAACCGCGCGGACCCGCTCCCAACAAAAATGGTATCCGAGCGTCAGATTACTCATCCGGGCTCCGCGACGCAACCTCAATGCGAGGAACAGGTCCGACTCCGTTTACATGCAGCCACGAGTCGGTGCGTCGTGAGGCTGTTCTTGACCAACCATTTCCGGGCTTGCGGATCTGCCCCCTTCCCGGTTTCTTTCGGGTCGGGCGTGAGGTACAAGGGACAGAGGCGGCGTGGCGTCCGCGTGAACGTGGGAGAGTTCCCCGCGAAAACATTCTGCCGTGAGGGTGATGGCCAATCCCCATGGATATTCGGAACCACTCAACCAGGGGATATTCGGAACCACTCAACCAGGCCGCGAGGGCGAGCCTCGGCGCGATTCCGGGTTGTCTTCCCCGTGGCCTTGCAGACGCGGAACGGCCACGGCCGATCGATCTTCCAGAGGAGACTTGCATCATGTCGTGGAACCTGAACCGTCGAGAGCTGTTGCTGGCTGGCGGTGCCGCGTGGCTGGGTGCTGGGGCGTTCGGGCACGCCCTGGGCGCATCCCAGAAGAGTACCAAGAAGGTCTTGTTCTTCACCAAGAGCTCGGGCTTTCCCCATTCGGTCGTGACTCGCAAAGGGAGTCAGCTTGCGCTCGCCGAGCGGACCCTGACCGAAGCAGGCAAGGAACACGGCTTTGAGGTTGTCGCCTCCAAGGACGGCCGCCTCTTCGAGCCCGACAAGATCGGCGAGTGGGACGCCTTCGCCTTCTACACGACGGGCAACCTGAGCAAGCCGGGTACCGACGGGACCCCGCCCCTATCCTCCGACGGTGAAAAGGCCCTCTACGACGCCATCCGCGGCGGCAAGGGCTTCATCAGCATGCACTCCGCGACCGATTCTTTTGGGCATCATCCTCCCCGCAACAAGGGAGCCGAAGATCCGTTCGTGCAGATGATCGGTGGAGAATTCATCATTCACGGCGCCCAGCAGGTGGTCACGATCGAAGTCGCCGACCCCCACTTCCCCGGCCTTGAGAAGGGCTTCGGGGAATCCGGACAGTTCACGATCGAAGATGAATGGTACGCGCTGAAGAACATGCCAGAAGACCTTCACGTCATCCTGGTTCAGGTCACGAAGGGAATGCAAGGCCCCATGTACCATCGCCCCAACTACCCCATGACCTGGGCGCGGTCGTACGGCAAGGGACGCGTCTTCTACACCTCGATGGGACATCGCGAGGACGTCTGGGAAAACCCCAAGTATCAGGGCCTGCTGATCGGCGCCCTGGCCTGGGCCTCCGGCCGGGTTGATGCCAATATCGAGCCCAACATCAAGCAGGTGACACCCGGGTACAAAGACTTCGGTGGATGAGCGGCGATTCGGATCGTCCATAGCTCTCGAAGGGAGTGTCAGGTCCTAGACAAGCGTGCGGTAGTGAAAAGTAGACTTTGACCTCTCTTCTCGCCACGACGCCTTCGTTCGGTGAGGGTCTCCTGCCCCCGCCGTTCGGCTGACCGCAGGTTTCCAGGTGACACGCCGATGGTCGGGGACTGGGGGACCTGCGGGCGCAGAGGACGGCGCGTCAGGAGACCACCGCCCGAACCAGCATGTACAAGACCCACCGTTCACCGGTCCTGAACGGGCGTGCGGTAGAGAAAAGTAGAGAAAGCCGGAGTTCAGAGAGCGGAAGGAGCGAAAGGCTGGCCACCCCGATCGATGCAACAGCGGCCGTTCACCTTTTGCCCTGGCCCGTACTATGTCCGGCTGGTCGATGAGCTGCATCCATTGACTTACGGACTGGTCGGCAAGATGACCAGACTGTTGCTGAAGGAAGAGTGGGCGACAATCCTCGGACATTCGCCCGATGTCGCAGACGCGTTGATCCAAACCATGATCTTGTCTTGATGAGAGGAAACCACAAGGCGCGGTCGTGTCCCAGATGAATTGCACAGTTGTCGTAAGTTCTTGTGCACGGTTGCCTTAGTTCGCCCAAGAGTCAACGCCAAAACCTATTGCCCAACAGAGATTTGGACCCACGATTCAATGAATCTGGGACACGACCAATTTTTCGTGGAGTTCATAACACGCTCTAATAGAGCCATGGAATCAGCCGCGACGTGCGGGTGCAGTAGGCATCGTATTCGCAGCCGAAGTGCGTGCGCAGCAGGTTTTCCTCCGCATGTATGCGCGCAATGAGCGGTGGGATATTGAGCGCCGTGAGCAGTACCCCGACACCCGACCGAAAAGCGAGAGCCCACCCCAGCGAGGTGACGAGCAACCCCAGATAGCTGGGGTTGCGGATGACACTATAGACACCGCTCGTAACCAGTGTATGCCCGGGCTGGATGGCTACCAACCCGCTGAACCGACGGCCAAGCACAAAGACTGGCCAGAGACGCAGCACGCCCCCGGCAGCGAAGATAACGACGCCAAGCCAGCGAATGGTATCCCCGTCGAGAGTCCAGAAATCCTTCCGGTCTGTGTACGCCGGCAGGTAGGCGGTCAGTAGCGCGATCAGGCCGAAGGCTATGAGCACCCAGCGGTTCGCACGGTCTTCACGTTCACCGGAACTCAAGTTTCCGCCACTGAAGAGCGCTAGGCCCGACATCACAACGGTTGCAATCGTAAGGGCAACAAGAGCCGGATGGGAGAAGAAGGCGGAAGATCCACCCCAACCGAGGATAGCGAGTGCGAATTGGGCAAGGATCGTTATTATAGTGAAGAACGCTAATCTGGGTGTGGGTGTCATGACCGCCTCGCTTAGTCAGTAATTTCCAGGATTTACTGTAGCAACGCAAGTCCTGTAATGTCAAAGACTTCGGTCAAACTTCGCTCGTTACGCATGCGTTAGATAACCATAGCCACCTTGGCGGTCAAGACGATCCAAGCCCTGTACTACAAGGCGGGAAAGGACCGACTTCTGACCATCGTCTTGACGCGCGACCTGGAAGGGAAATGTCCCGATCAGATGTTCTACTGTACGAAGCTTGATGGGACGGCGAGAGAAATCCTGTCGGCCTATGCTTGCCGCTGGGCCATTGAATGCACCTTTGAAAATTGCAAGCAGTTCTTGGGCTTGGAGGACCCTGCCAATCGTCTTCCCAAGGCCGTCGCGCGGACCGCGCCGGTGGCGTTGTTCATCTACACTCTGCGTAGTGGTTTGGTTTCACCAGACGGGTCATCAATTGCTACGTCCCCGATGGCCCCACTGTTCATTCCAAAGACAATCATGATGGCCAGCCCATGTGTGTGGGCACGATCATCGATGCAAGGCGTAGGCGAACCCCGGAAGTGGCGTCAGATCAAGCGATTTGAGGACGGCAACGAGAGGAGAGCTCGAGGCGGGTGCGAGGGGTCCGATACCCATCATCAAGCTCCGGGGCTTTCGAAGGCGACGTGCCCGGCGATGATGGTCATAACAACGCGTAACTTGAGGAGTTCCTGTGGCGATGCGCGGAACAGGTCACGATCGACCAAGGTCAGGTCGGCCTGCATGCCATTCCTGATGATCCCCAGCCGGTCTTCCGCGAAGGCTGCGTACGCTGCACCAGCCGTGAAACCGCGGAGAGCCTCTTCCAGAGAGAGCCGCTGCTCGGGGTGCCAGCCGCCCGGGGGTTTTCCCTGAGCATCCGCTCGGGTGATCGCCGCATAGATGCCCCAGAAGGGATTGACGATCTCGACCGGAAAATCGCTGCCGAACGCCAGCGGGACCTTCGCGCCCTGGAACCAGCGCCAGGCATAGGCCCCGTCGACGCGCCCCGCGCCGAGGCGAGCATCGGCCCAGCGCATGTCGTCGCTGGCGTGTGACGGCTGCATCGAGGCGATGATCCCCAGTTCCGCGAACCGCCGCACATCCTCCTTGCGGATGACCTGGGCGTGCTCGACCCTGAGCCGGGCATCGTGGGCCTCCGGCACAGCCTTCAGGGCGGCCGCGTAAGCGTCAAGTACCAGCGCATTGCCGCGATCGCCAATGGCATGAGTGGCGACCTGCCAGCGATTCCGCAAGGCCGCCACGGTCGTTGCCTCCAGGACCTTGGGGTCGATCAGCAAGAGTCCCTTGCTCGCAGGCTCGTCATGATACGGCTGGAACAGCAAAGCGCCCCGCGATCCCATGGCGCCGTCGATGAAGATCTTGATGGCCCTCAGTTCGAACCGGTCAGCCGGCGTGGCTTTGCGAGGCGGCCGGCTGACGAATTCGACCTCGTGTCCCGACGGCAGGGAGGCCATGGCATAGACCCTCAAACGAAGCTGGCCGGAGCGGTCGAGATCACGATAAACCTGGGCCACGGCCGGGGTGATGCCGGCATCGTGAACACCGGTCAGGCCCGCCGCGAGGATCTGCTCCTGCGCAGCCAGGATTCGCCGCTTCAGATCGTCGGGCTTGGAAGGCGGAACGACCCGCGCCACGAGTCCCATCGCCCCATCCACGAAGACGCCGGTGGGCTGACCGTCCGGATCGCGGAGGATCTGGCCGTCGGCCGGAGCCACGGTCTGCCGGCCGACGCCGGCCTTGCGCATGGCCTCGGAATTGGCCCACCCCGCGTGCCCATCCACCCGACTGAGCCAGACCGGCCGGCCGGGCGCGACCGCATCGAGCACGGCGGCGGTGGGAAAGGCACCGCCTGGCCAGAGGCTCTGGTCCCAGCTTCCCCCCGTGATCCAGGAGTCGCCGGGAACGGACTCGATCCTCGCCTTCACGCGCCGGGCAACCTCGTCCAGCGAGCTCACTCCGCGAAGATCGACTTGCTCGAGGCTGGCCCCGAGCGACTCGACATGCCCGTGAGCGTCGATCAGGCCGGGCATTGCGAACGACCCGGGCCGGTCGATCACGATGGTCCGCGGATGCTTGAAGCGCCACACGTCTTCCCGGCTGCCAACCTTCACAATCGCGCCATCGCGTGCAGCCAGGCCCTCGGCCCAGGGATTCGCGGGATCGCCGGTCCAGACGCGGCCCGCCAGGACGATCAAATCGGCAGGCCCTTCGGCCTGCAAGCGCAGGGCCCGGCCGGGCCGCTTTAGCCTTGCCGCGGAGAATTCCCCGCCCAGGCAAACGCTTGCCCCCAGAAGCACAACAGCGAGGGCGCTCCACTCGATCGGTCTTGCCATGTCGCGACTTCCCGCGCGCAATAAATCGAAAAGACGCCCCGGCGGGGTCTAAAGGTGGGATGTATTCTATAGGTGGTGGCGCTGCCGATTCTACAGGCGTGCGGAACAGGGGGAAGAAACAGCAAATGCTCGGCGGGGGCAAGCAGAGAGAGCCCCAGCCTGGTGGGAGGGACAGACCAGACGGGGGCCGTTTCTGAGTCGGGTGGGCTCAAAGGTCGAAATAGAGGAAGAACTCGTAGGGGACCGGCCGCAGGTTCACCGGGGCCAGTTCGCGCTCGCGCTTGTAGGTGATCCAGGTCTCGACAACGTCCCTGGTGAACACGTTGCCCTTGAGAAGGAATTCATGGTCACCTTCCAGGGCGTCGAGCACCTCACCCAGCGAGCCCGGGGTGCTCCTGACCTTCTCGGCTTCCTCGGGCTCGAGGTCGTACAGGTCCTTGTCGATCGGATCGCCCGGGTCGATCTTGTTCTGGATGCCATCCAGTCCGGCCATGAGCATGGCGGCGAAGGCGAGGTAGGGGTTGCAGGACGGATCCGGGCAGCGGAACTCGATCCGCTTCGACTTCGGGCTCTTGGAGTAGACCGGGATCCGCACGCACGCCGAGCGGTTGCGCTGGGAGTAAACCAGGTTGACCGGAGCTTCGTAGCCTGGTACCAGCCGGCGGTACGAGTTGGTGGTCGGAGCGCAGAGAGCCAGCAGGGCCGAAGAGTGCTTGAGCAGGCCGCCGATATAGTGGAGGGCCATCTTGCTGATCTGGCCATAGCCCTTCTCGTCCCAGAACAGGTTCGTCTCGCCCTTCCAGAGGCTTTGGTGGCAGTGCATGCCCGAGCCGTTGTCACCGAAAATCGGCTTGGGCATGAAGGTCACGACCTTCCCATGCTTGCGCGCGACGTTGCGGAGGATATACTTGTAATACATGAGGCTGTCTGCCAGCTTGGTCAGCGGGCCGAACCTCATGTCGATCTCGGCCTGACCGGCCGTACCGACCTCGTGATGATGGATCTCGGTCAGCACGCCGACCTTCTCCAAGGTCAGGATCATCTCGGAGCGCAGATCCTGGAGCTGGTCGGCCGGAGGGCAGGGGAAGTAGCCTTCCTTGTGCCGCAGCTTGTAGCCCAGGTTCGGGCCCTCCTGGCGTCCCGTATTCCAGACGCCCTCGACGGAGTCAATGAAGTAATACCCTCCCTGGGCTGACTGGTCGTAGCGCACATCATCAAAGATGTAGAACTCGGCCTCCGGGCCCCAGTAGCTGAT
>JAFAHT010000409.1 GCA_019237095.1 Planctomycetaceae bacterium | reverse complement strand
AGACTGCTCGGACCTGTTGCTCGAACTGGCTGACCAGGGCCGCCTCGAGGGTGAGGTGCCCCGAGTTGTGGGGCCGAGGGGCGATCTCGTTGACCAGCAAGCGGCCCTCGGCCGTCACGAAGAACTCAACACAAAGGACCCCGACTGTCCCCAGCGCCTGGGCCACGGCCAGGGCCAGCGTGCGGGCCTCGAGAGCGACGATCGGTCCCACGGGGGCTGGCATCATCGTCGTGTCCAGGATGTGCCGCTCATGGTAGTTCAAGCCGACCGGATAGGCCACCGCGTTGCCGTCCTGCCCGCGAGCCACGACCACTGAGACCTCGGCGGCGAACTCGACCCAGCCCTCGGCCACGCAGGCAACCCGGCCCAGGCTGGCCCATGCGGGCGCCGCCTCGGCCGCCTGCGTGACCAGCACCTGCCCCTTGCCGTCGTACCCCGAGCTGGCGGTTTTCAGGATCAAGGGGAGACCGAGGGTCTGCACCGCCGGCACGAGCTCGACCTCGGTCCGGACCGGCCGCCAGGGGGCGTGCGGGATGGCCTTGCTGGCCAGAAAGCTCTTCTCGCGCAGCCGGTTCTGGCTGGTCCAGACGGTTCGCCATCCCGGCCGGACGATTCGCCGCCGCGCCAGCCAGCGCAGGGCCGGGGCCGAGACATTCTCGAACTCGACGGTGACCGCCTCTGCCGCGGCGGCGACGGCGCGGAGCGCCGGAAGGTGATCGGCAGCGCCGATCACCGTCCAGTGGGCCACCTGGGCGGCGGGTTCGTCCTCGGTGGTGCTCAGGACGCCCGCCCGGTAGCCCATCCGCTGTGCGGCCTGGACGAACATCCGTCCCAATTGCCCGCTGCCGATGACGCCCAGCGATGCCGGTGGATTGAGAACCGGACGAGCCCGCCCGTGCTCGGTCTGATCGACGGCCGGACTCGCGCTGGCGCCGAGGCTGGAGCTCATACCGGCGACTCTCCCACGGCCTCGGTTTGAGCCTGGCGGAAGCGCGCCAGCGCCTCGCGGACGGCCGCGTACTTGCGCGCCAGGATGGCCGCGGCCAGCAGCCCCGCGTTGACGGCCCCCGACGTGCCGATGGCCAGCGTCCCCACCGGCACCCCGCGTGGCATCTGGACGATCGAGAGCAGCGAATCGACCCCCTTGAGCGACTTGCTCTCGACCGGCACGCCCAGCACCGGCAGTATCGAGATCGCCGCCAGCATACCAGGCAAGTGGGCCGCTCCTCCGGCGCCGGCGACGATCACCTCCAGACCCCGGCCTTCGGCGTCTCGCCCATACTGGAAGAGGCGATGCGGCGTCCTGTGCGCCGAGACGACCTTGCTCTCGACGGGTACGCCCAGCTTGGTGAGAACCTCCGCGGCGTGCCGCATGGTCTCCCAGTCCGACTTGCTGCCCATGACTACTCCCACCAGGGGCGATCGGGAAACCTCGGGTGTCATGACCACGACAACCTCGCATTCATCGTCAGGCTCCGATCGGGTCGATGGGGTCGCCGAGCCGGATCGCACAGGGGACTTTCACTTTCGCTTCTTCCCCCATCGCTCGGCAAGTTCCAGAAGCCGGCGGAGGGGGAGCTCGTAGCCCGGCAGCAACGTGGTGGCGTAGGTCTGGTCGGCGGCGATCACGAGCTCCTGGTCGCGCTCCGCGGCGAAGAGGCAGACGGTCATCGTTCTTGAGAAGCGGTCGATGATCCAGTACTCTTTCACGCCGATTTCCCGGTACTCGGCCCGCTTGGCGACGTAATCTCGCTCCCGGTTGATTTTTCCCTTCGAGACCAGCTCGATGATGATGGTTGGTGGTTCGTGCGGACCCGGCAGATGACCCAGGCCCGCCCAGATCACGCGATCGGCCCGGCGGCGGTTCTTCTTCGTCTCGATGGTCTCCTCGCCGATCGTGGCGTCGAGCGCCGAACCGTGCGGATGTGACTCCTGGTAAGCCCGGAGGGAATGACCCAACTCTTCGTTCGGATCACGTTCGTTAAGGGAGGGAATCGGGGAGACGACGAGTACCTCGTTGATCAGCTCGTATCGCCAGCCTTCCACGAATCGAGCCCGGTCGAACTCCTCGGTGGTTAGCAGGACCCCGGCCGATCGGGGCCCGAGGCGAAGTCGGCGGGTCTTGGTCTTGGTCGGTGCCTGGGACATGATGGACCTCGTCCTGCGGCGGTGCTCGAATCTCTTGAACGACAGTCAACGCATTGTACCTCATCCTGCGTGCGGAATTGACCCTCAATCGGAAACCGGGGAAGATAAGGGGAACTTCGATGGAATGAGTGCGATGGCAGACTTCGAGGAAAGGATGACTGATGGACCAAGGCGAAATCCGGCTGGGCGTGATCGGCTGCGGAGGGTTCGGTCTCTACGCGCTTCAGCACTTTGCCCAGGTGCCGGGTGTGAAGCTTGCCGGCATGGCGGGCACACACCGGCAGGCGGCCTATGCGGCGGCACTGCGGTTCGGGATTCCCGACATCGAGGATGTCGGCAAGATGCTGGAGCGTGATGATATCGACCTGGTGTACATCGCCACGCCCCCCTTCTTGCATCATCCCCAGGCCATGCAGGCGCTCCGAGCCGGCAAGCACGTGATCTGCGAAAAACCCCTGGCGATGACAGTGGCCCAGGCGGACGAGATGATCGCCGAGGCACACCAGCGCGACCGGCTGCTTGTGGCCAACCTGATGCAGCGGTATAACCCTGTCAGCGACTCGGTCGGGCGCCTGGTGCAGGCCGGCGTGCTGGGAGAGTTCTTGCACGGCACCTTCGAGAATTATGCTTCCGACGAGAACCTGGGGCCCGGTCACTGGTTCTGGGACCGGTCCAAGAGCGGAGGGATCTTCATTGAGCATGGCGTGCATTTCTTCGATCTTTTTGCCGGCTGGCTGGGACCCGGCCGGGTCGTCTCGGCCGAGCTGGGGCTGCGGCCGGGCGCCTCGCCGCCGATCGAGGAGCACGTTCATTGCACCGTTCGGTACGGCCAATCGATGCTCGTCAGCTTTTACCATGGCTTTCACCAGACCGGCCGGATGGACCGCCAGGAGCTGCGCCTGGTCTTCGAGCGGGGCGATGTGACCTTGTACGACTGGGTTCCGACCAGGGTGCGAGTCCATGCGATCGCCGACGAGGCCCAGACCCGAGCCCTCTGCGAGCTCTTCCCCGGTGCCAGGCTCGATGCCACGGCGACCTACGCACCCAAGGACCGAGCCTGTGAGGGCCGTCACAAGGTCCTCGACGTCTACCAGATGCTGGAGCTTTCCTGGGGCGAGGGGACAAACAAGTTGCAACGCTACGGCGAGTTGCTCCGTGCGCTCATGGCCGACCAGCTCGCCTGGGTCCGCGATCATTCGCACCGCCGAAGAATCACCGAGCAGAACGGCCGTGATTCCCTGGCCGTCGCCTGCGTGGCCGACCAGATGGCCCGGGCCTGATTGATCCTTACGAGGAGCCAGATCAATGCCACTGAAACGACTGTTCGAGCGCGTTCTGCTGCGCCCCGCCGACCTCGAGCCCTCGCGCGACGACTTCGAGGTGGTCGGCGTCTTCAACCCGGGGGCCGTTCGGGTCAAGGATGAAGTGATCCTGCTGGTGCGGGTCGCGGAGCGGCCTCGCGAAGAGCGCCCCGGGTACACCGCCCTGCCCCGCTGGAGCAACCACGGCGAACTCGCGGTGGACTGGGTCTCTAACGAGGAGCTGGAGCCCGTCGATCCGCGGGTGGTGATGCGCACGGCGGACGGACTGGTCCGACTCACGTTCACGTCGCACTTGCGGGTGGTCCGCTGCGGCGATGGACGCTCGGTCGAGGAGATCACCGACATCCGCTTTCTGCCCGGTTCGGAGCTGGAAGAATACGGCGTCGAGGACCCGCGGATCACACATCTGTACGGCCGTTATTACTTCACCTATGTCGCGGTGTCGCGCCATGGTGCGGCCACGGCCCTGGCCTTGACGACCGATTTCCGCGACTTCTCGCGTGAAGGCACGATCTTCTGCTGTGAGAACAAGGATGTTGTCCTGTTCCCGGACTGGATCGACGGTGCGCATGCGGCCCTGCACCGGCCCAACCCGGCCACGCCGTTCTGCCGCCCCGAGATGTGGATCGCCTGGTCCCAGGACATCATCCACTGGGGCCATCACGGCGTTCTCCATGGCGGCGGCGCGGACTGGGAGACCGGACGCGTCGGTGCCGGCACGCCGCCGATCCGGGTTCCGGGGGGCTGGCTGGAGATCTATCACGGGAGTCGCCACACGACCACGCCGGGCGCGGTCGGCAAGTACTCCACCGGCGCCCTGCTGCTGCACCCGGAGAACCCCGCGCGGATCCTCCGCCGCACGCCCGATTCGATCTTCGAGCCGACCGCCGAGTACGAGCGCTCGGGTTTCGTGCCGGACGTTGTCTTCCCTACCGGAATTGTCGAGACTGACGACACGTTCCTGATCTATTACGGCGCCGCCGACACCTGCACAGCCGTCGTCGAGTTCTCTCGCGAAGAGCTGATGGCGACACTCGTCGCCGTCTGATAAAGCCCGTGAACAACGGTGGGACGAGATTCCAATCTTGTCCCACGTGAGGCTCGACTCCGGGTCAGCCCCGCACCATCGCCCCGAGGATGGTATCGATCGGAACCGTGGCGAAGGTGCTGGCATAGTCGGACATGGCGTAGGGGATGATCAGCTCGCCGTTGTGGATCACTCCGCCACAACTGTAGACGACGTTGGGCACGTAGCCCTCACGCTCGTTGGCGTTGGGTTCCAGCAGGGGCTCTTCGAGGCGGCCGATCAACCGGGAAGGGTCGTTCAGATCAAGCAGGAAGGCCCCCATGGCGTACTTGCGCATCGGGCCGACACCGTGGGTCAGGACCAACCAGCCAGCCTCGGTCTCCAGCGGCGAGCCGCAATTGCCAAGCTGCACGAACTCCCAGCCGTAAGTCGGCTTGGCGATCAGCTCCTTGGTGTACCAGAAATGGAGCATGTCGGAATACATCAGGTAAATATTCTCGTTGTCCTGCCGCGACAGCATGGCATAAAGGCCGTTGACCCTGCGCGGGAAGAGCGCCAGGCCCTTGTTCCGCACCTCGGGACCGTTGAGGGTGCTGGCCTTGAACCGCAAGAAGTCTTCCGTCTCGAGAATCTGGGGCAGGACCACCTTACCGTCAAAGGCCGTGTAGGTGGCGTAGTAGCGGAGCGAGCCGTCGTCGTCGTGGAACTCGACGAAACGGGCGTCCTCGATGCCATTCGTTTCGGTGGGCGACGAGGGGAAAATGATTCGTTCCGAGAGGTTCAGCTCGGGGCTGAAGAAGATTTCGTAATTGGACTGGACCAGGGTCAGCATATTCTGCGCGACCGGTTCCAGCTCGCGGTGCCTGGGCCGATTCTGCTGCAGCGCGCGGTGGATCGAGCGCTGGATATCATCGTGAGTGAACTGGTCGCCGAGAGTCGTCAGTACCTGGTCGGCGAACGGGCTGTCGACGCCCAACTCGATGAGCTTGCGCGCGAAGAGCCGCTTGTCGTACAGGGTGTTGGGAACCAGCTCGGGCGCGGTGACGAAGCGCGTCGGCTCGTCGATGTGGACCTGGTTCTGGCCATCGATGACCCCGCCCCGGAACGTGATCGAGGAGATGTGCCCTTCGCCGGTGGCCCGCAGGCTCAGGATGAACCTGCGCGATCCTTCTTGCAAGCCGGACTGGTCGGGATGCCAGATCATCGACGGATTGAAAAGGGCCGCGGACTCCAGGGAGTATTCCTGGGTGAAATAGGCGCCCATGAGCAGCTTCCGGTTCTCGCTGAGCGGCTGATCGGTCAGGAGATGGCTCTTGATCTGTTCAAATCGCCTGAGGAAGAACTGACGGGTCTTCTGATGCCGGTTCCGGAATTCGCTCAACACGTCTTCCAGGAGGAGATCGACCTCCGCCTCGGAGAGCGCCGCGACCCGCCCCAGGATCCGCTCGATCCGGTTCTCACTGGCCGGGTCGAAAGGTCGAATGACGACCCGGCCGTTGTTTGGCCGGATGACGATTCCCGTCCGCTTCACGTTGAGGATGCGAGACGTGTCGGCCTTGCCATTGACGGGTCCGATCATGCCGGGAGGGCTGCCCGCTTCGAGAGTCAGCGTCGAGCTGTCACCGACCATGCCGAGAAACTCCGGGGGTTGCTTTCAAGGTGCTTCGAGACCGGCGAGCAGGAACGGCCATCAGGGATTGCGCGGCTCCTGCCGGCTTCCATCATACTGGCTTGGCGTCGGCCTCGCTCTACCTGATGTTTGAATACACTTCACGGGCTACGTGACCTGGACCTGGCGGTTCGGCGCCAGGGTGCTCTCCAAGAGCTTCATCTCACCCAGTGCAAGGAGGAACGAGAGAGTGGACTCGGCTCCCTGGTTCTGGTTGACGCGGTCTTCCTGCAAGCCGTCGCAGCAGCCGCCGGTCTTGGCATCGTAGAGTTCCAGGCCCAGATCATTGCTGCCCAGGAACCACTCGAAGGCCAGTCGCGCCTCCTTCAACCAGATCGTATCCTCGGTGGCCTGGAAGGCGCCGAGGCAGGCCGAGATGGTGGCACAGGCCTCCAGCGGCTGCTGGTCGAACTGGGCGCGTTCACGCCCACGATGGTGAAAGCCCTCAGAGCCGATGGGACGGAAGTGCCCGGCGGGTGCCTTTTGCTGGCCGACCAGCCAGCTCAGGGTCTTGAGCCCGATATCCAGCGCCTGGGCATGCCCACCTGACTGTCCGCTGGCGATCAGACTTTGGCATAGCCTGGCGTTGTCGTAAGTGAGGTACTCCTCGAACCAGCACCATTCATCGGTCGCGGTTCGCTCGAACGACTCGATCAGCCGATCGGTTAGCGTGTCGCGGATCTGGCTCGCCTGGCGCGCACCGCTGAGCCGCTCAAGATAATGGCAGATGCCGAGCAAGCCAAATGCCCACGTTCGGGGCGAGGTCGTCGCGAGCAGGGCCGGCAGAGCCAGGTCAAACAGCTCGGACGCCCAGAACTGAAGGTCGCGCCGCTTCGATCGGTGCACGCAGGCCCCCAGAGCCCAGAGTGCCCGCCCCTGACAGTCCTCCGAGCCAGCCGACTCGAGCCAGGACCGGTTGTAGCTCATGAAGTTCCGGAACCGGCAGCGGTTGCGGTCGAAGGCGTAATTCAGGAAGGCCGAGTAGGAGGCCGTGAGGCGCTGGATCTGCACCGAGCTGACGCCCAGTTGCTCGAGCAAGAGCGTCAGCAGCAGCGCCCGGGCATTGTCGTCGGTGCAATACCCCTCCTCGAGGTTGGGAATCGTGTAGGTGGCGTGCTGGAGAATTCCCGCCGAATCCGTCATCCGGATCAGGTGGTCGAGCCTCCAGCCGGGCAGGTCCATGGGCTCCTCGTCCAGCGTCCGCACCGCCTGCAGCTTGATCGGCACATCGAGCCGGCTCCGCCGCGCCCTCTGGAACGAGTCCATGTAATCGTGGGCAACGTGGCTCCAGATCATCTCCCGGCCCAGCAGATAGGCCTTCTTGCGCAGGGCATGGCGGCGGGTCTCATCGCGGAGGAGCTCACAGATTTCGCGGGCAAGCGCCGCGGAATCACCGAACGGGACCAGCACCCCGCGGCCGTCCGAGAGTAGTTCCTCGGCGTGCCAGTAGGGCGTGGAGACGACCGCCTTGCCGCAGCCAAACGCATAAGCCAGCGTGCCGGAGGTGATCTGCGCGGGGTTGAGGTAAGGCGTGACGTAGATGTCGGCCACGCCAATGAACTCGAGTAGTTCGTCGATCTCGACGAAGCGGTTGTAGAAGCTCACATTCTGCTTGATGCCCAGGCTCTTGGCCAGCCGCTCCAGGCTGATCCGGTAGCGCTCGCCCTGCTCGCGAATCAGGTTGGGATGGGTCGCCCCGAGCACGATATAAACGAAGTTGGGATACTCCTTGAGGATGGTTGGCGTCGCGCGGAGCATGTGCTCGATGCCCTTGTTCGGCGAGAGCAGGCCAAACGTCAAGGCGACAAACTTCCCCTCGACGCCGAACTGATCCTTGTAGAACGCGGGATCGATGAAGGCCATATCCGGGATGCCGTGCGCGATCAGGTCGATCTTGGCCTCGGGGGCGTGGTGAACCTCCTTGAGGAAAGTGCGGGCCCGCTCGGTCATCACGATCACCCGGGCCGAGAGATCGATGACCTGGTCGAGCACCCGGCGCTGCTCGTCGGTCGGCTGCTGGAGCACCGTGTGCAGGGTGGTGGCCGCCGGCATCCGCAGATTGCGCAACAAGCGAACGATGTGACTGCCGGACGGGCCGCCGAAGATGCCGTACTCATGCTGGAGACAGACGATGTCGGCATTGGCGAAGTTCAGGTAGTCCGCCGCGCGCAGGTAACTGTCAAGCTCCTGCTCCTCGATCTCGAACCGGACTTCCCGCGGGTAGTCATACCCCTGGGGGAGATCGTTCACCGGCACCACGAAGCAGTC
>JAFAHT010000401.1 GCA_019237095.1 Planctomycetaceae bacterium | reverse complement strand
TTGTGCCACTTTCACTACCTGCGTGAGGCGGCCAAGCCGATCTCCGAGGCCGATCGACATGCGAAAAAAGAGCTGAAAAAGCGTGTCCGAGGCGTGCGTCCGATTGAGCGTGCCGCCCAAGCGGAGCAGAATCTCCAGGCCGAGGTCGTGCGCGGCTACTGCGCGGCGGTGCACGCCGCCTTGACGGACGATATACCTTACGCGGCCATGAGTGAGACGTCGTCGAATTGCTGGAAATTCAGCGTCATCAACGAGGCCAGTTGCTGGGAGTACTTGGTTGGCAAACCGTCGAGAACCTCTTGGATGGCGGCTTGAAAGTCCCGGAAAGTCGGGTGGTAGCGACCGTAGAGGGCGCGACGCTTCGTGAACTTCCAGAGTCGTTCGATGAGGTTCAGGTTGGGAGAGTACGATGGCAGGAACAACAGCGTGATGCCCAACTGAGCCGCCAACGCCTGCACCACGGCGTTGCGTTGATAGCGGGCGTTGTCCAGCACCAGCGTGATCGGTCCACTCAGTCCCAGATCCGCAATCTTGCGCAACAAGGCACATATCGTCTCGGTGTTGACAACCGTCGTGTTGGTCACAGCGATCAGTTCCCGCGTCATGGCGTTCCATGCCCCCAGGACGTTGAACCGTTGACGTCCCGACGCCGCACGCACGAAGATTCGAGTGAACGACCACAGGCAGCAGAGAAACGTGCCGAACACGAAGTGAGCGGCGTCCACGAAGAACACGTGACCCTGACCGGCTTCAGCGGCGTCCAGTTTCGGTTTCAGCTGGGTGTCGAGAAACTCGGCTTGGTCTTGAACGTGCTCGGCCAAAGTTTTTTTGGGCGGCACGGGGATCGCTCGGATGCGCTGCCACTTCAATCCCAGGCCTTTGAGGAATTTGCGTACCTGGGTGGGACTGCGACGGATGCCAGTCAGCTTCTCGATTCGGTCGCACGCCTCGGCAATCGCACACACCGGTGCTGCTTCGAACGACGCCCGGATGATGTCACGGAAGGTGGCCAACTCGCTGACGGCCTTTTGGACGCTCGAATGCCGCAGCCCGTCTAATCCGCCTTTGCAGTACGCGTCCACGTAGCGCTGCACTGTAGCGCGCGACACCCCAACAATTTCCGCAGCCTTCTGGCGAGTGACCCCGCAGTGCAGGAGCCAGATTGTCAGCATCTGGTTGCGAACCAAGAGATGGGGATGGCTCGCGCGTTCCTCATTGACGATTCGTCGCTCGTCTTCCGTAAGATGGATACGACACCAAGCCATCGTCCGCCTCCCCGAGGTGCAGATCAGAAGTAAGACTTCCTTGCCGAGTTCGACTCTCGTATACCAGAATCTCAAGAAAGGGGGAATGTCTCATTCAGTCCCTTGCGGAGTATAATCTGCCAGTACGTTGTGACATGCGCGGTTCGGAAAGGAAACGCGCGTATAATGAAGTGCTCGATCCTTCGCGACTCATGGCGGGACTAACCTGTGGCGACTGGTGGCCAGCTAGACACAAGTGAAAACGGACCTGCCCCAGGCAAGAAGGGGGAGTTGGATTATCTCACGGTGAAAGGCTTTCGCAGCATCAAGTCGATCGAGAGGCTAGAGCTTCGACCGATCAATGTGCTGGTAGGAGCAAATGGCTCAGGAAAGTCGAATTTCGTGGGGGTCTTCGCCTTTCTACGAGACTTGAGACAGGGACATCTCGTTGCTTACACGGACGCCGCTGGCGGAGCCGAGAAGATCCTTCACTTCGGGTCAAAGGTGACCAAAGAGATTGAGCTGGAAATCGCTTTTCGCGACGGCATTAACGGCTATCACGTTGCGCTCTCACCGACCGCCGAAGATCGATTTTATGTCCACGATGAAAGGTGCTGGTTCTGGAACAAGAGCCAGCACCCACGTCCTTACTTTGAATCACTTGCGGGAAGCGGGAAAGAGGCTGGGATCAGCGAGCCACAAAATCGCGTCCCTGGCTGGGTACAATCCAGCCTGGACAGTTGGCGTCTTTACCACTTTCACGATACCAGCAACACCTCATTGATGAGGAAGACTGCGGATGTGGATGACAATCGGTTCCTCCGCGCCGACGCATCGAACCTGGCTGCTTACCTTTATCTCCTGCGGCAAGCGCACCAGCCCGAGTATCAATTGATCCGCAAAACGATTCAGCGCGTGGCACCCTTTTTCGACGATTTTCACCTGGAGCCACTTCGCAGCAATCCTAGTAAAGTAAAGCTGGAATGGATTCACAAATTCTCGGACCCGTTCACGGCCTTTGACGCGTACTTCGACGCGTCCTCCCTGTCCGACGGCACACTTCGTTTTATCTGTCTTAGCACGCTATTTCTGCAACCGCTCGCCTTTCGCCCATCCACCATCATTGTCGATGAGCCCGAACTCGGTCTCCATCCCTACGCGATCACGATGCTGGCCAACCTCGTCCGGGCCGCCGCTACCGAAACGCAGGTCATCCTCTCCACTCAATCCGCCTTGCTCCTGGATCATTTTCAGCCGGAAGACGTGCTCGTGGCTGATTTGGAACAGGGAGCGACGACGCTGAAACGCCTGCAATCTCAGGACTTGGCCGTCTGGTTAGAAGAGTACAGCCTCGGGCAACTTTGGGAAAAGAACCAGTTCGGGGGGAGGCCTACGCGTGGCTAGGCTGTTCATTCTCGTCGAGGGTGAAACCGAAGAGACCTTCGTCAATGAACTCCTCGCCCCACACCTTTATGGGAAAGGATTCGAGTCCGTGAGCGCCAGGCTCATGGGAAACGCGCGTTTGCGCGCACAGCGCGGCGGGGTTCGGGGCTGGACGGAAGTAAAAACGGAGATCGTGCGGCACCTCCGAACGGACGCAGCGCTATTCGTGACCACGATGGTGGATTATTACGGCATGCCGAGCGATCCCAAGAAGACGAAAGCCTGGCCGGGCCGCTACGAATCCACACACCTGGAATACGCCAAGAAGGCTCCCCTGGTGGAATCAGCTCTCAGCGCAGAAATTCAAGCCGAGCTTGGAGCCGCTGGACGCTTCATCCCGTTCGTCGTGATGCACGAGTTCGAAGCCTTGCTCTTCAGCGACTGCGGCGGATTCGCGAACGGCATCGGCCGGGGGAATCTCGCCGAGAGGTTCCAGGCGATACGTGACGAGTTCAATTCGCCGGAAGAGATCAACGATTCACCGCTAACACACCCGTCCCGCAGAGTCGTTGAGCTGGTCCCGGCCTATCAAAAGCCGATCTTTGGGAACATCGCCGCACTGGAGATCGGCTTCGATCGAATTCGCTCCGAGTGTCCTCACTTTCGAGCATGGCTAGAGCGGTTGGAGAGCTTGAGTTGACCGGAGGCAGCCGCTCTCAGTATCCCATAGCGGCGCCGTCCTTGCGCGGGTCGGAGCCGCCGATCAGCACGCCATGCTCGAGGTCGATCTGGATGGCCTGGTAGCCGCCGAAGCCACCTGGCGTGCTCCTCACGAGCTTGTGTCCCTTGGCTTCGAGCGCCTGGCGCACTTCGGCCGCGATTGCCGATTCGAGCTCCACCGAACCACCTCTCTCGGCCGGTTGTCCGGTCGGTTCCGAGGAACCGAAATGGCGGAACCTCGGGGCATCGCCGGCCTCTTGCACGTCCATGCCGAAGTCGATGAGGTTGCAGAGCACCTGGACGTGCCCCTGTGCCTGCATGTCGCCGCCCATCAGGCCGAAGCTGAGCCAGGGCTTGCCGTCCCTTGTGACAAACCCGGGGATGATCGTGTGAAACGGCCGCTTGCGCGGCTCCAGGCGATTGGGATGAGTCTCATCGAGGGCGAAGAGACACCCCCGGTTCTGGAGCGGGAAGCCCAGCTCTCCGGGGACATGAAGTGAGCCGAACCCGTGAAAATTGCTCTGGATCAGGCTCACGCAGTTGAAGTCCTTATCGACCACCGTCAGGTAGATGGTGTCGGCCTGAAGGGGCTCTCCCGGGGTGGGGTGCAGGTTCGCTCGCTGCGGGTCGATCAGCGCCTGCCGCCGAGCCGCGTAGGCCTTCGAGATCAGCTCCTTGACGGGCACCTGGGCTTTCTCCATGTCGGCGTAGTAACGCGCCCGGTCCTCGTAGGCGAGCTTCTTGGCCTCGATCATCAGGTGCAGTGTTTCGGCTGAACCGAACCCCAGGCGCTTCAGATCGTAACGCTCAAGCAGGTTGAGCATCTGGAGAACCGCGATACCCTGTCCATTGGGCGGAAGCTCCCAGATATCGAAGCCCCGGTAATTGATCGACACCGGCTCGATCCACGTCGAGGTGTGCTCGGCAAAATCGGCCAGCGTAAACAGACCGCCGGCCGATTGCGAGTAGCTCACGATCGACCGGGCCAGCGGACCGCGGTAAAAGGCGTCTCGTCCACCCTCGACGATCATCCGCAGCGACCGCGCCAGTTCCGGATTGCGGAAGACCGTCCCTGCTGGCGGAGCATGTCCCCCAGGCAGGAAGCAGGCCGTCGAAGTCGGAATCCGCCCGAGCGCGGGGGCGGCGGCGTTCCAGTCGGCGGCGATGATCTCGCTGACGGGAAAGCCGTGCTCAGCGTACTGGATCGCAGGCTCCAGGAGCGCGCTCCAGGAGCGCGATCCGAACTTCCGCCGCAATTCGTCCCAGCCGTCAACGCACCCGGGGAGCGACCAGCTTAGCGGGCCTTGCAAAGGGATCTCCTTGAGCCCCCTCGCGCAGAACAGGGCCAGGTTGGCCGCCGCGGGTGACCGGCCGCTCGCATTGAGTCCGTAAAGCTTGCGGGACCGGGCATCCCAGACGATCGCGAACAAGTCGCCGCCCAGGCCGCAGGACATTGGCTCGACGACGCCGAGCACCGCGTTCGCTGCGATTGCCGCATCAACGGCATTGCCATCCTTCTGGAGAACCCGAATCGCCGCCGCCGTGGCCAGCGGCTGACTGGTCGCCGCCATGCCCTGCCGGGCCAACACCGCCGACCGGGTCTTGTGCAAGGGCCCATACGGCCGGTCGGCCGCCGAGACTCGCCGTTCACTCCCCAGGCCAAGCCACAGCAAGAAGGCCAGCACCAGAAGACTCGGAGCTATCGATTCCAGGCGAGTGGTCATGGTCGTTTTCCTGCAAGCTGGTCAATTTGCTCGCGGAACGGCAGGGCCGACTGAGCGCCCGGCCTGGTCACGGCAAGTGCGGCTGCCCTGGCCGCCCAACCCGCGGCTTCGGCAAGCGGGAGGCTCTCTGCAAGAGCGACGGCCAGAGCCCCGTTGAAGGCGTCGCCGGCCCCGACGGTATCAACGGCCTCGACACGTGGTGACGGGACGTGGTGAATCTCCTCGTCCTGCGCGACCAGGCAACCTTCCGCCCCGAGCGTGATCACGACTGCCCTGGGTCCCAGCTCGAGCAATCGCCGGGCACACGACGCGGGATCGGGCCTTTCTCCCTGCCGGATCCCCGCCAGCATGATCGCCTCGACGCGATTGGGCGTGATGATGTCAGCCACCGAGAGCAGCACGGCGACTTCTTGCGCCGAGAGCGAGGGAGCGGGCGCCGGGTTCAGGATCACGGTCATGCCGCTCGATTTCCCGCGCCGCATTGCCCGGATCGCAGTCGGAATCGGAATCTCTAGCCCCGCCAGCAAGATGTCGCCGGAACGGAAGAGCAAGTCGGGAAGCCGGTCGATGTCGGTGGGGTTGAGCCGTTGATTGGCGCCTGACGCCACGCCAATCATATTTTCCCCATCATGCGATACGAAGATCAGAGCAACACCGGAGGAAACTTCCTCGACGGTCCGAACGTGATCGACGTTGATTCCTTCTCGCCGGTAACGCTCAACCGCCTGCCGTCCCAGGTCATCATCGCCGACCGCGGCGACGAACGCGACCTCCGCGCCGGCTCGACGGACCGCCACGGCTTGATTGGCGCCCTTGCCACCGGGCGTGGTCGCGAACGAGTCTCCCAGCACGGTCTGCCCGGCCGCCGGAAGGACGGGCACGCGCACGGTCATATCCGTATTGCTCGAACCGACAACGACCACCCGACGCATGAGCGAATCCTTGAATGCAGATTAAAGATAATCCTCAGGGATGGAGAGGACTACCGAGCCATAAAAGCTTGTTTTTCAGAGGCTTCCGCTGTTACACTGTACCCAATTACGCCCCGATTAGTCACAAATTGAGACGATTTTTGGAGACCCCCTCCATGCCACGCTCATATCTCATGATCTGGGAGCTCGGTTCAAGGCGGTGGCGGAAGGTCTACAAAGATAAGACCTACACGGTGTCTTGCCGGGATCTCAAGGTGCCTCAGACGAAGGACGTATCTTACCAGGCGGCAAACGCATGGTGGACAGCCAAACGTGCCGAAATCGACAATCCCCCTCACCGCCCCTCACAGGGGTAGGTTTTGCGGGAGCGCATGGCGCAACTCCCTGTCCGGGTTCAAGTGCCAGCGACCGGGCCGAGCCTGAAGGTCATGGCGTAACGTCTGTTGCTTCCCGGACTTCGAGTGGCCAACCGGAAAAACCTACGCCTGTGAGCCCCGACCCTGGACGGGGGTTTTCCGGCAGTGAGCGGAGGCACCAGTGATGGCCAGGAAGAAGCCGAAACAGAGATGGGTCTGGGCTCCCAGGAAACCGTCACCGCCGCAAGTGCCGGAGTCGCTCAAGGCTGAAGTGCAGGCTAAGGCGGACGAACTGATCGAGACGCAGTTGAAACCCAAGTTCATCAAGCCACCGCCGAAGGACCAGCGATGGAACTACATCATCGACATCTGGGCCAGGTGGCACCGCTCGTTCTTCCATTTCGGCTCCACCTACGCCAACCCCGGCCCGAACGCCCTCTCGCCGACGTTCGAGTCACCGTTCGCCCGGATGGAGTACGTCGGCGACGGCAAGTTCAACCTCGCCTATATGCGGCATACCGGCAAGTGGTGGGAGGTCTACCGGGGTCTGATCGCCGATGAGTGCCTGAAGACGATCAGGGACGAGGCGATCTTCCAGCCGTAGGGATCGGCCCGCAGGATGTTCGTCAGACCGGGCTCTTCGGACCGGCGGCCCGCTCGTCGCCGTTCGTCCGATCCTAAGTTGTTCTGCCCCTTACCCGGATCGTCATCCTGTCATGAAGCCGGCACATCTCTTATAATGCTCTTTTCTTCCGGCTCAGCCCGCATTTGGACCGAGCCTCAACCTGAAGACACTCCCATCAATGAAACGGATCGCCATCCTGGGCGCTGGCGGCATGGGGACTGCGCTGGCCTTGCTGTTCGGCAAGACCGAGGCACGGGTTCGCCTGTGGTCCCGGGCCGAGGCCCACGCGAGCGACCTGGCGCGGCGGCGAATCAATGATCGGTACTTGCCGGGCATCCGGATTCCCGAGGACACTCTCGTCACTGCTTGCGCCAGGGAAGCCATGGACGGCGCCGACCTGATCGTGGCGGCCGTCCCGAGCTCGTTTCTCCGCTCGATCCTGACTGCACTCTCCGACCGCGTCCCGGCCGGCATTCCTTTCCTGAGCGTGGTCAAGGGCATCGAAAACGGCACGTTCGACCGGCCCAGCCAGATCATCGTCGAGACCCTCGCAGAGCGCCCGGTCGCGGTGCTCAGCGGTCCCAGCCATGCCGAGGAGATCGCCCGCGGCTTGCCGGCCTCAGTCGTCGTCGCCGGATCGTCGATGGAGCTCAACCAGGCCGTCCAGGAGAACCTCAGCCACGAGGCTTTCCGGGTTTACACGAATCCCGACGCAGTGGGAGTCGAGCTGGCCGGTGCCTTGAAGAACATCCTGGGTATCGCCGCGGGCATCTGCGATGGTCTGGGCTTTGGCGACAACGCCAAGGCCGCCTTGCTGACGCGAGGACTCGTCGAGATCAGCCGGCTAGGTGTGGCCCTCGGTGGACGTCAGGCCACATTCTACGGGCTGGCCGGAGTCGGCGACCTGATCACGACCTGCTACAGCCCGTTCGGGCGAAACCGTTCGGTCGGCGAACGGATTGGCCGCGGCGAGGCGCTCGAGACGATCCTCGCTGCCATGGTCAATGTCGCCGAGGGTGTGCCCACCACGCGTAGCGTGCACGCACTGGCGCTGAAGCGCGAGATCGACATGCCGATCACCGCCCAGCTTCACCAGGTGCTCTTCGAGGGGAAGGATCCCCGGTCCGCCGTGTCTGACCTGATGGTCCGTCTGCCCAAAGTCGAGTGGGACCAATGAGCTTGCTGCCTGATCACTGTGCGATCGCCTTCAAGGAATGGTCCGAGATCTGCCAGGTCCTGGCCGACGGACACCAGACTCTCATCGTCCGCAAGGGCGGGATCCGCGAGGGGCCTGGCGGATTCAGCCCCGACCACCCGGCCTTCTGGCTCTATCCCACCTACGTGCACCAGGCGCAGCAAGGTCTGCGCCACCGCGAGCTGGACCGGCCCGGTGATCCCCACCCTGCTGCCGATCCGGGCGATCGCGTGTCAATCCGGGCGCTCGCCGTGGTCGAGCTCGTCTGGCACATCCACTCCGAAACGGAGCTGCTTGCCCTCACGCCCTTTCACATCTGGACGCTCGAGACCGTGCGCATACGATTCAATTACCGACGGCCCGGTCTCTGGGTGCTGGGCGTGCGCGTGTTTCGGCAGGACCAGCCCTGGACGCTCACCCCGACCGCACAACAGCTCGGCTGCAAGAGCTGGGTGCTCCTTGACTCTCCGCTGTCCACCGCGCTGCTCCGGCCCGCGCTGGATCACGGCGCCTGGGCGGAACAGATCGGCCGCGTGCGCGAGGCGCTCGGTCCCGGCGCCCTTGCAGAGCCCCGTAGCTCGCCGGCATGAGCCGGACGCCCGACGCGCCTCGAAACCTGCACAAACCACGACCTCACCTGCCGAGATCCCGCATGACCCTTCGCACACTGGCCCGGGAAATCAGGGACTATCCCGCGACGGCCTGCTTTTCCTTGATCTGGATCCTGGTGTTCGTGGCCCTGCTTTTCGTCAGGATGCGCGAGCAGCCCGCGCCGGGATTGTGGCGATTCCTGGTGCTGGGTATCGGCGATGGCCACCGGTTCGGCGACCTGACTCTCCACGACCTTGGTCAAGGAGAGATCTGGAGACTCATAACAAGTACTTTTGTGCATTATAGCGTGATCCACATCGCTCTCAACTTGCTGGCGTTCTACCTGCTGGGCACGCTGGTGGAATCTTGGTATGGGGCTCCGCAGTTCATCTTGATTTACGGGCTGACGGGAGGCCTGGGCAACCTGGTTTCGGCCTTGATCCGGTATGCGACGAGTTCGGGACAGAACGTGCACTCGGGCGGCGGGTCGGTCGTGATCATGGGGCTGATCGGGCTATGTGCCCTGATGGGTTGGCGATCGCGAACGGCCACGGGCAGCGATCTGGGCTGGCAGATGGTCAAAGCGCTGGGGCTGACTGGGCTCCTCGGAATCGCTTTCCCGCGGTATATCGATAACTGGGGCCACGCCGGTGGGGTATTCGTCGGCTCTCTCCTGGGGCTCCTGCATCGCTGGTTTCTCCGCCAGTATTCACGGCCCTCGGCATGGGGCATGGGAATCGTGTCGGCCCTGGTGATCGCGGGTTGTGCCATCGCCCAGATAAACGCCGACCGGCGCGAGGCACCGCTGCGGCGGCAGGCGACATTGAGGGCCGAGCTGAACGCTCGGGAGATGGCATATCGCAATCTCCGTGCTGCCCCAACGCTTCTGGACCAGAAGGCGGATCCTCGTCTCCTTGCCAGCGTACTCGACGCCATCGCAGGGGTACTCGACGGAGGAACAACCCGCTCTGACTTTCGCAGACTGCGTGAGCTGGCCGCCGTGGCGGCAACCCGAGTGCTCTCGGAAGCGGAGAGGGCCGAGTTCAAGCAGCGGGCCGGGGCTCTTTCAGCGCAGCTTCGCGGCGAGCTCGATATTCGCCTCCGCGAGTTCTGGAAGGACCGCCAGAAGACGGACATCAGGAACCGTTGAATGGAACGTTCGGTCCTCTCTCCCGCGCGGAATTCCAGCCTCCCTCTCCCCTTGCGGGGGAGGGCGAAATAACCAACTGCTTGCCATGACTTTACGGTTAATTCAACGGTATTGCCTCTAGCCCACCGGCCCGCTGGTGAGGCGTACTCCCTCGCGATGGCGGGGCTGGCAGGCCCGGGCACGAAGGGCGGCGACGAAATCGGCAAGCGTGTCGATGGACCCGTCGAACTCGGTGAAGTAGCAGCCCAAGGTGGCGATCTCGTGCGCGTCGCTCGAGCCGGTGGCTGCCATCGGATGCGCGCGAAGGAGGGCTTCGGTCCGTAAGCGGGTCTCCGTGGTCACGTTGTTGCTGACGAGCTCGAGCGCGTCGAAGACGGGACCGTGCTGGGCCACGATCTCGTCGAACGGCTGGTCCCAGCGGAACGGATGGGCGCCGACGATTGCCGCCTGGTGGCGGTGCACCAGCGGCAGCAGCTCGGCCAGCTCGATGCCGGGAAAGACGTCCTCGAGTGAGGGAAGGCCGTAGACCAGGAAATGGCCCTCCAGGGTTGAGAGCTCGACGCCCGAGAAGACCCGCAACGGCGCGGCGCGGGCCGCCAGCTCGGCAAGTTCGTCGGCTTCCCACTGGTAGTCGTGCTCGGTGATCACAACCCCGTCCAGGCCGATCTCGCGGGCGTGCTCGATCAGCTCCCAGGGATCGATGATGCTGTCCGGAGAATGCTTTGCGGTGTGCAGGTGATGGTCGAATCTCATGAGGTCGAGCGGCTCGGTGGGGAAGGAGACGATTCCCGGGAAACGACCGCCGGGGACCGGTTCTCCTGATGCTCGTCGGCGACCACGTGAAACGAGGCCCCCGTGGAATCGATCTTCAGATAACTTGACCGTTTCTGCCAGCCCCCCAGCACGATCATCCGCGGGTCGGAGGCGGAATCGTCCACGGCGCGGTGGACGTGGCCGATGACCACAATGTCGGCCCGGCCCCGGAGTCCGACCGCGTAGTCGCGGAATACGGCAAGGTAACGGCGCTCGTCGGCTTCCAGGCTGCTCGAGTTCTTGCGTTCGAGAAGCTGGTCGAGCAGACCGGCCACGGGTCGGGGAAGCAGTTCGAAGGCGTGCTTGAACTCGCGGCTCTCCATCCAGCCCTTCCAGTTCCTCCGGGCGCCCAGCAGGTGGCCGTGAACCACGTGCAGGCGGAAGCCGTGGACCGTGGTGTCGTACGGCTCGCGGAGCAGGGTGGCTCCCAGCGTTCGCTCGTAGAATGGGCAAATCCAGAGGTCGTGATTGCCGGGCAGGATCGCCAGTGACCCACCCCGGGCCCGAAAATCGGCCAGCGCACCAAGCCCTTCGCTCTCCATGAGTTCCTTTTCGCGCTGGCGGGCAACCATCCAGAAATCGCAGAGGTCGCCGGCGACCAGCAGCGAGGCGTCGTCCTCCAACTGGCGCACCCAGCGCGCGAACCTGCGTGCGCGTTCCGGACGGTCCATTCGCAGGTGGATGTCGCTGGCGAGGTAGTAGGCCACGATCGGAGTGTCCTCAGCTCAGCTCGGCTTCGGGTGAGGTCAGGGAAGTTCCAGTTTCAGCCCGGGCAACGTCGCCGTGGCTGCCGATGACGCCCGGAGGTGAGCCCAGCCGCGGGGCCGGCCGGCCGTCGCCGGGTTCGCTTGGTTAACGGTCCGGTGCGGTCTGACAATCAGGTTAGGGTGGGCGGGCGTCTGCCGCGCGGCATGGATCAGGATGCGGCGGCCGGTGTCCTGGACAACCTCGCGGGCCTCGTGGATCGCCAGCTCGGGGCGATTGCATTGCTCGCTGAGGTGCAGGAGCACGAGATGACCGACGCGGTCGCGGCTGGACCGCTTGAGGATCGATCGCACCAGCTCGGCCGCCTGGCGATTGGAGAGATGGCCCCAGTCTCCCAGGTTCCGCGCGATCAGGGCCGGCGAACGGCCCGAAGCTTTCTGCATGGCCACATCGTGATTGAACTCGACACCCAGGACGTCGACGTCAGCCAGGCTATCGGCCATGCTCTCCGACCAGCTCCCGCAGTCAGCCAGGTAGCCCACTCCGATTGCCCGCGTGCGTCGTCGGGCGACCGACTCGATCCGAAAACCGAACGTCGGACCGTCGTGTCGCAGGGGAATTGGCTCGACACGGAATCCGCTGGGAGCCAGGAAGGGCTGGCCGTCGTAGTGCCGCACCAGCCCCAGCCGATCGAGATCCTGAAACCCCTGGTCGATCTCCAGGGACTCGCGGTGCGCCTCGTGACAGTAAAGCACGATCGCTCGCCGCACCATGACCTGAAGTGTGGCCGGGTCGATGTGGTCGCCGTGGGTGTGCGTCAGGACGACTGCGCTGATTCGCGACCAGTCCGACCGCACGCTCGCGAGCCGCTGGTCAAGGACTCTCGGTCCCAGACCGATGTCGATCAGCAACCCGGTTCCTCCGTCCTGATAGACCAGGGCGGAATTGCCCCGTGACCCGCTTCCCAGCACGGCGAATTGAAGTGTCATGTCAGGTTCCACCTCGGTCCAGCCGCCCACCTCCTGTACGACTCCTCCAGGCTTTCGCCAAGTGTAAGCCATCACGGGGGTTTCGATCAAGATCGGCTCGCCTGGTAACGCCCGGTCACGGCAAGTCGACTCGATCCCATGCCCGGACGTTTGTTAACGTGGGCTGGCTCTCGAAGAGCAGAACCGGGTTGCTCCAGTGCGGCCCTCCTCGGGTCGGCCTCAGGTTCGAGTGACGTCAATGGCATTATTGAATCTGCGCGGTGTCAGTCTGGCCTTCGGCGGCCCTCGGTTGCTCGATCAGGTCGATCTCCAGATCGAGCCTGGAGAGCGACTCTGCCTGCTGGGGCGCAACGGCGAGGGGAAAAGCACGCTGCTCCGCCTGATCCGCGGCGAGATCGAGCCCGACGAGGGAACGATCATCCGCCAGCAGGGACTGCGAATCACGCGAATGCCCCAGGACGTGCCCGCGGGA
>JAFAHT010000573.1 GCA_019237095.1 Planctomycetaceae bacterium | reverse complement strand
TCGCCCAGGCACGGACGGAACTCGCACGTACCAGTCTGAGCGTCACCAGCCTCGTAGTGCCTGATCCGGTCGAGTACCTGGAACACATCAGCCTCACCCACTTCGGCCCGATCGACGGCCACGAAGATAACCTCATCACGGCGTTGTTCGTCGGCAGCACGAAAACTCTTGTCAACGCATTGAGCAGCTCGCTGGAGTTCTTCCGGTCCATCATGGACCGCGACGACGCCGAGGACTACCAGACAGTGCGCGACCTGGCGTTGATCGGCCTTTGCGGGATCGATAGCCGCCGGCCGTCCACGGCGGAGACCTGGTCAAGTCTCCCGGGGCCACACGATCATCGACGTCGCGACCGTGGCGAACTCGTGGAGTCGCAGCGGCGCTACATGTAAATCCGTTCGTGTTGCCGGCTGGGCAGTTGTCGCCCGGACCAGGCTTTGGCAGGATAAGATAGGCATGCGCTTCCTGGCCGGGCGCGCATGCCTATCTTTGTCGATCGTGAAATTCGGGAGCTATGAACACGAACCAAGGAAATCAACCATGGATTGCCGTTTCAGACGTGTTTCGATGCTGTCGCTCGGGTGCTTCGTGGCGTCAGCCGCCCTGGCTCTCGGGGCCGACCGGCCCGCCAGCGACATCCTCAAGGACATCGACGCGGTCAAGATGCCCGCGCTTGATCGCACCAAGGTCCGCGATCAAGCATACGTCCGGGAATATATCAAGAAGCGCGAGGAAGCCACGAAAACCCGGGACAAGCTGATCCTCGAGCTGTACAAGGCCGCCCCGGACAACAAGCGCATTCCCACGCTCATGGCCGAGCGGTGGGAAAGCATGCCGCCGGGCGGTCCCCAGATCGATGCGCTGATCAAGGAGATCGACGACGTCTTGGCCCACACCAAGAATGACAAGCTCAAAGTGGAGGGCACGTACGTCAAGGCCTGGACGAAACTCTTGAAGGACCGGCAGCACCGGGTAGGCAAGCTCGACACAACCGCGATCGACGCATTCCTCCAGCTCGCTCCCAAGGATCCGCGTGCGAGCCAACTGATTTACGTCGCGGCCGTGTCGGCCAGTGATCCGAAGACCAAGGCTGCGCTCGAGCACCGCATGCTCAAGGACTATCCCGACAGCCAGTTCACGGCCATGATCAAAGGCGCTCGCCGCCAGCGCGAGAGAGTCGGCAAACCGTTCGAGCTCGAGTTCACCGATGCTTCCAGCGGATCGACCATCTCGATGAGCGCCCTCAAGGGCAAGGTCGTGGTGGTCGACTTCTGGGCAACCTGGTGCGGCCCATGCGTCGCCGAGTTGCCAGCGATGAAGAAGCTCTACGAAAAGTTTCACGGCCAGGGCGTGGAGTTCCTCGGCGTCAGCCTCGATCAGCCCAAGGATCAGGGAGGGCTCGACGCCCTCAAGAAGTTTGTCAAGGAGCGGGAAATCCGGTGGCCCCAGTACTACCAGGGCAAAGGCTGGGAGAGCGACTTCTCCAAATCGTGGGGCATCAACTCGATTCCGACCATGTTCCTCGTTGATCAGGACGGCAAACTCGTCTCCGTTGAGGCTCGGGGCAAGCTCGAGGCGCTGATACCCGAGCTGCTCGCGAAGAAGACCGAGAAGACGCCAGCCCGGGGCCAGTGAAGCAACTGACCGTTCGGGGCATTGACCGAAGACCCCCTCTGAGCTGAGGCTTGTGTACCGAGGGCCAGGCCGGCTCAGGCCGGCTCGAGGGCGACGGGGTACTCGCTGGCGGGATCGACAACCCGGAAGGTCCTTCGGCCTGCGAGGATCTCGAGCAAGAGTTGACCACAGAGCTTGCCCCTCCAACCTTCCAGTAATGCCGGGCGATCATGCTCGGGCCGGCCGTCCAGGTACCAGCGAATCAGATGCTTGAGGTCCGACACGTTGGCCACGAGTGAGCCGGAGACCTTGTGCTGAATGCAGAGCTGGGCCAGTGCGGCGGATAACAGGCTGGCCACCGTCGATGCGCCGGGGCTGTCGTCGGGGCGCTGGGACAGTTCGGGAAGGCGATCCGCGGGCACAGCGCGAGCCTGCTCGAGTACCCCAAGAATAGCCTGAGTTTTACTGAGCAGGGCCGGACGGTTGAAGTCGCGCAGCGCTTCGAGGTCGCGGCGGCTGGACGGCTGCCGCTTGGCGATGGCCACCAGCAGATCGTCCCGCATGACTTGCCGCAAGGGCCGGTTTTGCCTTCGAGCCTCGTCTTCGCGCCATTCGGCCATCCGCCGCGCTGTCTCCAGTCCCCGGCGGCTGAGCTGGTGCAGGCCTGGCAGCCGCCGCCATCGCTCCTGATCGGCCCGGTCCAGGGTGGCGGCGAGAAAGTCAGCAAATTCGGCCTCGGCCCAGTCGGATCGCCCCATCTGCCTCAGCTCGGCTTCCAGGTGATCGGCGAGGTCCAGGAGGTGGCGCACATCATCGAGCGCATACCGAAACTGGGCCGTCGTCAAGGGCCTTCGCCGCCAGTCGGTGCGGGTCTCGCTGCTGGAAAGCGCGACGCGCAAGGCCTGGGCCGCCAGGTTGACGAGCGAGAGCGGGTAGCTGTAGCCCACGAGTCCCGCGACGATCTGGACGTCGAAGATCCGCCGCGGCACCGCTCCGGTGTGCAGCAAGCATATTCTCATATCCTCGCCTGCCGCGTGCATTACGACTTCCAGCTTGGGGTCGTGCACCAGCTCCCAGAAGGCGCTCAGGTCGCGCACCGCCTGGGGGTCGATGACCGCCAGCCGATCGGCTGTCGCTACCTGGATCAAACAGAGCACCGGCTCGAACGTGTCCTCCGACACGAACTCGGTATCAAAGCCGAAGCGTCCGGCGGCCCGGACTTGATCGACCAGCTCTCGGAGCTGGGCGGGCGTGGAGATCAGGATCTCGTCCTTCGCTGGGGCCATGGCACATTCCACGGGGATCAGCCGGGAGGTCAGCACGGGACCCGCCCCGGCCGGGGCGGACTCACGAAGATCAGGTCATGATGGGGCTCTCAGCGGGATAGCCGGCCAGTCCAGATGGTGAAGATACCGGACGATGGCATCGTTGGTGGCGGCCGGGTTCTCGTAAGGAGCAAGGTGTCCGGCCGCGGGGATAATCTCCAGCCGCGCGTTCGGTATCGACGCGGCCAGCTCGCGAGCCTCAGCCGGCGGCGAGATCACGTCCTCCTCGCCCACCAGTACAAGCGTGGGCACCGTGATTCGCTTGAGGTCGCCCCGCCGATCCGTGCGGATCGCCATGCCTCGCAAGGCACCGGCGATGCCCTGGGGCGACGTCCGTTCCATGACCGCCAGCATCACCTCGACCCGCTGCGGATGCTTCTCCCGCGTCGTCTTGCCGAAGAGACGGGGAACCATCGTTTCGATCATCGACCGGCCACTTCCCGCCTGCAGCACGTGGCGCGCTGTCTCCTCGCGTCCCTTCGCGGCCTCGGGAGTGTCAGCCGCTGCACGGGTGTCGCAAAGGATCAAGCCGCGCACCCGCTGGGGATAGCGAACCACCAGCGAAAGCGCCACGTATCCCCCCATCGACAGCCCACCCAAAACGATGGGTTGCTTGATTTCCAGCCGATCCAGCAACTCGACGACGTCGTCGGCCATCTCCTCCATCGTGTAAGCGCCGCTGGGAGATTCGGACTGGCCATGGCCCCTGAGATCAGGCGCGATCACCCGGTACAAGGGACCGATCGACGCAAGCTGCTCCACCCACATCTCCCGGCTGAGTGGAAACCCATGAAGCAACACCAGGATCGAAGCGTGCCGCGTGTCTGAATAAGCCAACCTCATCGGCTTTGCCCCTCAATCCAATCGATGAGTCCGGTCACAGGGAGTACCCATCCAGTCTATGCGATCGAATCCTTGGACGCGAGATAGCCGTGCCCCGCATAGATCGCCAAACCAGACCCAGATTGTGAACGGATGCACATTATGCGCTTCAAATGTCCTTGTCATTCCCCTACGTTCCAAAGGCGCGTTTTGGTTCGGGCATTCAGGTCGGAACTCGTGGACTGGCTGGCGGCGACCATGGCACCTGCCCTACAATGGCCATGGAAACTCGACACCCATGCTCTTGCACCTAGCCCGACAGGATGAGATCCCATGCCGACCGCCAACGAACTTTACGACCTTGCCGTCGAGCTGCGCGACCAGGGCGACAAGCCAGGCGCGGTCTCCAAGCTCGAGGAAGCAATCAATCTAGACACCAGCTTTGCCATCGGTCATGGCATGCTGGCCAAGCTCTACGCCGACCTGGCCGAAAGTGATAAGGCCATCTCGCACGCCAAGAAAGTCGTAGAGCTCCAGCCGGACGACGCCTTCAGCTACACCGCCCTCTCGGTGATCTACCAGCGGTGCGGGCGCATCCCGGAAGCCGAGCACGCCAAGGCCATGGCCTATCAGAAGCAGATGGGCTTCGAGTGAGCCAGAGCCCCGCCACGTTTGGATAGCCCGGAACTCATTGGCAATTCCCACGGATTAGTGCGAGGAGCAAGAATTCATGTCAGGCGGATTCGCAACCGTTCTTCTTCTCCTCGCATCTCAGCAGGGTGCCCCGGGCGCCCAGCCCGAGCCGAAGGTTGCACCGGCCAGCGCGGCCGATCCCTGGTACGCCTCCCATCGAGACGAGTTTCTGGGGCTGTACATTCATTTGCATACCCATCCTGAATTGTCGTACCAGGAAGTGGAGACCGCCGCTCGGGTGGCGGCCGAGCTGAAGAGGGCCGGGGCGAAAGTCACGACCGGCGTGGGCAAACTCGGCGTGGTGGGCCTGATCGAGAACGGGCCGGGGCCGGTGGTGCTGGTCCGCACCGACATGGACGCACTCCCTGTCGCCGAGCAGACAGGGCTTCCCTACGCGAGCAAGGTCAAGGCCCGGGACTCGCAGGGCCGTGAGGTCGGCGTGATGCACGCCTGTGGCCACGACGTGCACATGACCTGCTTCATCGGCACGGCGCGGTGGCTCACAGAGCATAAGAACCGCTGGAGCGGCACGGTCGTGATGGTCGCCCAGCCGGCCGAGGAAACCATCGGCGGGGCTTGCAACATGCTCGCCGATGGTCTGTACAGCCGCTTCCCTAAGCCTGACTTCGCCCTGGCGCTGCACTGCCACTCGAATGAGCCCGCCGGCAATGTCCTGTACCGTGGAGGCCCGCTCCTGGCCAGCTCGACCTCGCTCTCCGTGACCATTCGCGGGAAAGGCGGCCACGGCGCCTGGCCCAACCGCACCGTCGATCCGATCGTCCTGGCGGCGCTCGCCATCCTCGATTTCCAGACGATCGTCAGCCGCGAGGTCGAGCCGATCCAGCCGGCCGTGGTCACCGTGGGCTCGATTCACGGGGGTACCAGGCACAACATCATCTCCGACGAGGTCAAGCTCCAGCTCACCTTGCGGGCCTTCTCCGAGCAAGTTCGGCTCCAGCTCATCGAAGGCATCGAGCGCAGGGTCAAGGCACTCGCCCAGGCGCACAAGGCGCCCGCGCCCACGGTCGAAGTCGAGGAGTTCACCCCGGCAACCATCAACAGCCCCGCGCTGGTCGAGCGCGTCGTGCCGTTCCTCACCAAGGCCCTGGGGGTCGAGCATGTGAAACCGACCGACCCGGTCATGGGGGCCGAGGACTTCGCCCTCTACGCCGAGGGGAACGTGCCGATCATGATGTTCTCGCTGGGCACGATGTCCACCGAGCGGATCGCCGCGGCCAAGGCCAGGGGAACCGACCTGCCGTCGCTGCACTCGGGCCTCTTCTACCCCGAGACGGCGCCCACCATCGCCACCGGCATCAAGGCGATGACCGCGGCGGTCGCGGGCTTGCTGCCGCCGCGGCCGTGATGGGAGAAGAAAAAGGAGTGCCACTCGGGGTTTGTGCCGGCGGGGTTCACTCATGCTCGGTTCCTTATGGCCTCCCCGGCGGCTTTTCAGGTATCGAACTGGGAGATGTCCATGAGCTGCATGAGCGAATCGCTGGCGGCAGGACTGCTAGAGAAGGATGGTAAAGCCTTCCTGCGTGAAATGATTATCATGCGTCAGGATTTCGCTGGTGCCCTCCTGTCGCATCGCCTCCATCGAAATGCAGTCGGTCAGGCTGTATCCCTTGTCCGGGCGGGCTTGGTAGAGGGAAAATCCGGAAAGGAACGTCTGGTTAGACTGCGGATGAATCGTGACGGACGGATCAGCATGGAGATCGCGAACAAGGTCAACCGCTTCCTGCCGAAGCACTCGACCCGCTTCGGAAAATGCGTTGAGAACCTCGGTCAAGACCTCTTCGGTTGTGACCAGGTGGCATCCCCCGAGGGTACGACTGGCTTGCACAGCGGCTTGGTGCCATTGGTCTTTGCGGTGGGTGATCGCTATCCAGTAGAGCGTATCGACGAAGATCCGTCTCATGCCGTAGGCCGCTTCGGCGTGCCATAAAGGTAATGGTCATGCTGCTCGGCGAGGTCGGTGGGCAGCTTGTCCCATTCCTCGTCGGGGATGGCGGCGGTCCTCTCAAGGATTCTTTCCCAGATTGGCTTTTGGGTCTGCACGGGCTCGGCCTGGCTTGCCGCTGGCAGCTTCGCCTGCTCCTGCTTCAGGCGTTGAACCAACAGGGACGCGGCTTCGGTCATCGCGTCGTCGAGTGAGGCATACCGGCCGCTCTGGACGGCCGCTAGGATGCTGCTTTCCAGGTCTTTAGGTAAATGCATGGTCATGATACGGATTCTCCTTCGCTTTCCAGCCTAGCACAGGGTGAAGGGATTGCCAAGTCTGGCATCCATCACGCGGTTGCCCAACTTGGAGGCCGACGGCCTGCACGCGTACGACGGCCACATCAACGAGACCGACGTCGAGATGCGCAGGAAGTCCGTCCGGGCTGTACAGGAAGTTACCCTGACCCTGCGCGACCGGTTGTTGCGTCAAGGGCTGCCCGTGCCGCGGATGGTGCTCGGGGGACGCCGAGCTTCCCCATGCATGGCGGTCTGGACGTTCCGGGCGTGGAATGCTCACCGGGAACGATCGTGCTTTACGACCACGGCTATGCGACCCGCTTTCCCGACCTGCATTTCACGCCCGCCGCGCTCCTCTTGACCCGGGTCGTGAGCCGTCCCAGGCCGGGCCGCATTTGCCTCGACCTGGGTCACAAGGCCGTCGCTGCCGACCCGGTCGGGCCACGCGTGCACCTGATCGACGTTCCCGAGGCGAGGATCGTCGGGCACAGCGAGGAGCATCTGGTCGTCGACACCCCCACGGCCGATCGCTACCCGGTAGGGACCTGCGTCCTGGCTATACCCACCCACATCTGCCCCACGTCGGCTCTGCACCGCCGCACTTATGTCATCACCGGCGGCCGGCTGGTGGACGAGTGGGAAGTCTCGGCCCGCGACCGGATGATCCGGGTGTGAAGGGTCCGTCTTGAGTTCCAGAGATCCGAGAGGCGATAGGAATTGAGAAAACGACCTGTCAAGGTTAAACTGCGCAAATCGGTCCAGCTCAAAGCCGTTCTGGTCGTGACCTCTTGATCCGACGGAGAACGCTGTGTGCTCCGCGCCAATAGTTTGTCTCTCCATCCCGGCCGTCGTACCCGGTGTGATCGTGAACCTGGCCGGAACTGCCGCGATTGGAGCCGCTAATCTCTAAGCCGCTAATCTCTCATGAATGGGAACCCAGAAAACCAATCCATTCCACTGGTCGCGACTGGAATCGTCGGGTTGGACGATATCCTCGGGGGAGGTTTGGCCGCGAACCGGCTTTACCTGGTCGAAGGAGACCCGGGTTCCGGAAAGACGACGCTGGCGCTTCAGTATCTCTTGACCGGCGTGGCCAAGGGAGAGAAGACGCTCTGTGTGACGCTCTCCGAGACCAAGGAAGAGCTTGAGTCGGTGGCCGCGTCCCACGGCTGGTCGCTCGCGGGCATCGAGATCATCGAGCTGGTGCCATCGGAGGTTGACCTCGAGCCGGACCACCAGTACACGATGTTCAAGCCGGCCGACCTGGAGCTCGGCGCCACAACGAAGCTCATTCTCTCGGAGATCGACCGCGTCAAGCCGGCGCGCGTGGTCATCGACTCGCTCACGGAGATGCGGCTGCTGGCGCAAAATGCATTGCGCTATCGCAGGCAGGTGCTTGCCTTCAAGCAGTTCTTCACAGGCCGGCGCTGCACCGTACTGTTCCTCGACGACCTCCCGTCCGAGGTTGGCGACCTGCAACTTCAAAGTATCGCCCATGGCGTCGTCAGGCTCGAGCAACTGTCGCCGGAGTACGGGGCGGAGCGGCGCAGGTTGCGGGTGATCAAGCTACGTGGCCGCAAGCTCCGCGGCGGATACCATGACTTCACGATCGGACAAGGCGGATTGAATGTTTTTCCCAGGTTGGTGGCCGCCGATCATCAACCAGCCGACAGGCCGCAAGCCCAGTTGAAAAGCGGCATCGAAGGGCTCGACGAGCTGCTCGGGGGCGGGATCGAACACGGGACCAGCGTTCTCGTGCTCGGTCCGGCCGGCTGTGGCAAGTCGTCACTGGCCCTCCAGTTCGCCGTGTCCGCCGCGATGCGTGGCGAGCGTGCCGCGATGTTCATCTTCGACGAGAGGCTCGAAACGCTTCACGCACGAGCAGCCGGATTGGGGATACCGCTGCGGGAGCATCTGAAGACAGGTGTCATTCGTATCCAGTCGGTCGACCCAGGCGAGCTCTCGCCAGGTGAGTTCGCCATGAATGTGCGACGGGCCGTCGAGAATGATGGCGATGGTGCGGCAACGCGAGTCGTCGTGATCGATAGCCTCAATGCCTACATGAACTCCATGCCTGAGGAACGCTTTCTCGAGATTCAGCTTCGCGAGCTGCTCACGTACCTCGGGCACAAGGGTATCATCTCGCTCATCGTCGCCGCCCAGCACGGAATCGTCGGCGAAATCCGCAGTGGGGTCGACACCTCGTATCTTGCCGATTCGGTCATCATGGTCCGCTACTTCGAAGCCCTGGGCTTGATCAAGCAGGCCCTCTCCGTCCTCAAGAAACGGAGCGGCCCCCACGAGCGGGGCATCCGCGAGCTGAAACTGGACTCCGCGGGCCTTCACGTCGGGATGCCGTTGACAGAATTTCAGGGCGTGCTGACCGGGAACCCGCATTATCTGGGTCCCAAAACATCGCTGTTGAGGCCGCGCGATGAGTGATCAAGACCATGACCTCGCAGGTACCGACGAACGAGTACTGCTCTCGTTGCCGACATCGAGAGATCAGGAGGTCACCCGTGATATCCTTGCCACGGCGGGAATCTCCTCTTTTCCCTGCGCAAACATTAACGAGGTTTGCCGTGAAGCCGCGCGCAGCGCCGGCGCGGCGATAGTCACGGAGGAGGTCGTTCTGACAGGCGGCTTCGTGCCGCTCTCACGTTACCTCAAAGAGCAACCTGCCTGGTCGGATCTGCCCGTCATCGTCCTGACAACGGCGGGGGAGGAGTCGACTGAGCGAACGAACGCGCTGCTCCGGGTGGGGCACGTGATGCTCGTGAAGCGCCCGGTTGATGTCTCCGCTCTCGTGACGACCGTCCAGAGCGCTGTCCGTGATCGGCGCCGCCAGTATCAAGTGCGGGAGCTCATCGCCGAGCATGAGCGGCAGGCCGCCATGATCCGGCTGAGCGAGGAGAAATTCCGAACGCTCGCCGACAATGTGCAGCAACTCTTCTGGACCTGCCTCGCCGATGGCAAGTGTGACTATCTGAGCCGGCAGTGGGTGGAGTACACGGGAATTCCCGAGGCGCAACAACTCGGAATGAAGTGGCTTCGGCTGGTCATTCATCCCGACGATCAAGAGCGGACACTCGCGGCCTGGAGGGAGGTCGTCGAGGACCGCGGAACCTACGACCTGGAGTATCGTATTCGCCGATTTGACGGCGAATACCACTGGTTCAAGACCAGGGGGACGCCGATTCGCGACGACCAGGACAACATCGTGAAGTGGTTCGGCACCTGTACCGACATCGAGGACCAGAAGCAGGCGCAAGAGGTGCTCCGGGACGCCGACCGCAAGAAGGACGAGTTCCTGGCGATGCTCGCTCACGAGCTGCGCAACCCGCTGGCCGCCATCGGCAATGCCGCGCAGATCCTCGGATCGCGCGATGCCCAGTCGCATTTTCCCTGGGTGAAAGACGTGATCTCCCGGCAGGTGAAGGAACTCGGAAGATTGATCGACGACCTTCTCGATGTCTCACGCATCACGCGGGGCAAGATTGAGCTTCGAAGAGAAAACCTGGATGTTTCCAGCGTGCTCAACCAGGCGATCGAATCGGTGCGCCCACTCATCGAGCAGCGGAACCACCGCCTCACCGTCGCCTACGCGCCGGAGCCGCTGCGGATTGAGGCCGACCCTACCAGGTTGGAGCAGATCGTGGTCAATCTGCTGACCAATGCCGCCAAGTATACCCACCCGGGCGGCCAGATCTCGCTCACGGCGGGGCGCGAGGGGTCGGCCGTCGTCATCCGGGTGCTCGATAACGGCATTGGCATCCCCCCCGAAAAGCTTCCCTCCATGTTTGAGCTCTTCACCCAGGGCGACCGCTCCTTGGCGCGCACCGAGGGAGGCCTGGGGATCGGACTGACCCTGGTGAAGAGGCTCGCCGAACTTCACGGCGCGAGCGTCACGGGAAAGAGCCGCGGCCCTGACACGGGATCGGAGTTCGCTGTCAGCTTCCCTGCCGCCGAAACTGCCCAACCACCCAGACGCAAGCACCGCGACATTGTCGCCGGGACAGCCAATCACGCCGCTCATATCCTTGTTGTCGATGACAACTGTGACACGGCACGGGCCCTGTCCAAGCTGCTCGAAGTGCTCGGGCACGATGTCCGAACCGCGCACGACGGCCCGTCGGCTCTTGCCCTTGCGCGCAGGCAGAGGCCGGACTACGTCCTCCTGGACATCGGCCTGCCGGGCTTGGACGGTTACAAAGTGGCTGCGGAATTGCGGAAGGACCTGGACTGTCGAGACACGGTGATCATTGCCATTTCCGGCTATGGCCAGGAGGAGGATCGAAGGCGGTCACAAGAGGCTGGGTTTGATCATCACCTGGTCAAGCCGATCAATCACGATGAGCTGATGTTCCTGCTCGCCGAAGCCTGAGCCGCAACCCGCCGATGCGCGATCCACGAGAATTCGATCGCTCACGAGAATCCTTGACCTAGTGTTGAGTCGGAAAGACTCCATCAAACGCGCTAACCTGCGTGCACGATGGAGACACATGGTCGAGGTTTCGGTCATGAGCAAGGACGAGGGACCAGAGGATCTGCTCATCGAGGCGATTGGTGAGTTTCGCCTGGAATTGATTGAGTGGATTGATTTCCAGTTAAATCTCCTGTGTGAACGGGAGGCCTGGCCGATGGCGGGATCGGCGGGGGCGATTGCGCCTGCCAACGTTCTCGCGGCCCGGCCTGATCCCCAGGGTGCGCCGGCGGCGGAGTCGAAGATCGTACCCCAGCGGTCAGGACCCGCCAAGGCTGCCGAATCGCCTGCGCAACCCGATTCCAGGCATCGGCTCGACGCAGTGGCCCGCCGCCTTGGGGAACGGCTCCGGCTGTCCGAGGAGTCGCGCAAGGGGCCGGATCGGACCGACCGGGACGATGTTGCGGAGGATCAACGCCGGCCTGCTCGCTGACAACGGACAGGCCACCGATGAATCGAAATCCAGGAGCCTGGCATCATGGCCGCCGAGGGATCGTTTTGTCTTTTCCATTGCGAATCTCTGCCGTTCGCCGTGGCCGTCGCCAACGTGGCCGAGATCGCCGAGGTCGATGCACTGGTCCGCATCGGCCTCTGTCCACCACGTATCGCCGGTCTCTGTCCGTATCACCGTCAAGTGGTTCCCGTGGTCACTCTCGGGCAAGACCCATCCCGGACGGCCCCGCCGACTGCCGAGCAACGCATTTCCGGCAAGGCCGCAAGACAGGTCGTTCTGATCGTGCAAACCGGCCAGGGCATGTGGGGCATCCTGATTGACCGGGAGGGCACGAGCATTACCACGCAGCGGCCTTCACGACACGAGCCCAACGACGAAGGCGACGGCGTCGTGACTGAGGGGCGGATCGACCACCAAGGGGTCGTTCATTCCTTGCTCGATGCCGAGTCCACCTGGCGCGGACTGCGCGCGCTGGTAGTCAACTGGTACGCCCTCTTCAACGAGTCCAGTGCAGCGCCGCGTCCCATGGGCCGGGCCGCTGTCTGAGGGTCGCCCGGCATCCCTGGCCGGGCGGAAAAGAAGGCTTTGAGGTTTCGCCATGCCCTTGCAATTCGGTTCGATTTTGCTGGGAGCGGTGCTTGGTCTGCTCGGGGGAGGAGCGACCGTTGCAGTGCTCTTGATCGTGGGCCCCACCGCGCGGGTGATCGTCGGCTTGCTGCCGGGCACACTGGCGGGGGCTTGTGTCGCCTGGATGGTCTGGCGACGCGCGCTCGACCGGGCCGCCGATGGCCTTGCCTGTCTGACCGACGATGACAACGACAGGACAACAGGGGCGGGCCATCTGCCCGAGTTCGGTCATGGGTTTCTGGATGCCGAACTGGCCCGCCTTCATGAGTCTCTCGACCGGGCGCGGCGGCTCCAGCACGATCTCGGCAAGGCCGAACGCACCGCCAGGATGTTCTGTGCCTCGATGAATGGTTCCAACTCACCATCCGCGCAAGAACTGGTGCTGGCGGAGGTCGGGGCCAGACTGCCAAGCCTGCTTGACCGGCTGCGGCTGACGGCAATTGCCATTCATCATGATGCGTCCTCGCTTGCAGAGGTCAACGAGCGCGTGGCCTCGGGAGCGGCCGACCAGTCCGACGCCGTCGGCCGCACTGCATCCGCGGTCGAGGCCCTCTCGGAGAAGATCGACCGCATCTCGACGAACGCCGAGGAGGCCGCGCAAGCCTGCGAGCGAGCCCGCGACGAGGCGCGGCGGGGGCTCGAGCAGGTCCACAGCGTGATCGAGGGAATGGACCGGCTGCTGGCCCAGATCGAGGCCAACGGCCGCAAGACCAAACGACTCGAAGACCGATCCAATGAGATCGGCGTCATTGTTGACCTGATTCGCGGCATCTCCAACCGCACCGACATGCTGGCCCTCAACGCCACCATCGAGTCGGTCCGCGCCGGGGAACACGGGCGCGGGTTCGCCGTGGTAGCCGACGAGATCCGCAAGCTCGCCGAACGCACCGCGACGGCCACCCGCGAGATCGGCACGATCGTCGAGGCGATCGAGGCTGATACGCACGAGACGATCCGTGCCCTGGGCCAGGAGCAGACCGAGATGCAGCGCGAGTCCGAGCGGGTTCGCGAGACCGGCTCGGCCCTCGAGCGCATCAGCCAGGTCGCCGAGCACTCCGCACGGCTCGTCGAAGGCATCTCGCGTTCGACCAACGACCAGGTGCTTGCGACTCAGGATCTGGTTCGGGCCATGCAACGGATCTCGGAAGTGACCAACCAAACGCTGGAACGAACCACGCTCTCTCGCACCTCGCTCCACGCCCTCGTCCAGTCGTGCGAGCCCTGGCAGCGACTTGCGTCCGCCGGGCCTGGCGCTGAGCCTCTCGCTGGCGGTGAGCCACCTCACCCCGCTTCCTTTTTCACGGACTCGAGGCGGTCCCGTGAGCTGGCCGGGGGAGAGGTCGCGCGATGACCAATGCGGCCACCACGCGATCGCTGAAACCCGTCTCTCTGGCCGACCGCCTGGACGAGCTCGCCGGCCGGTTCGGACTGGCGCTGGCCGGAACTCTACCGCTGAGCCAGCTTCCCGACATCAGAGAGGCAATCCAGGATCTGCGGACGGAGGCCGAGAACCGAGGAATGCTTGGGCGGTCGCGCGCTCTGGGGCGCATCGGCCTCTTGACGGAGGTCTGGGAATGTCTCGCGACCGATCCTGAAAACCGGGCGGACGAGGTCGGGTTCTTCTGTGCGAAAGCCCTGACCCAGCTTGCCCGGAGCGACGAGCCAGGTGACGGCGGCAATGACGGCATCGTGGACTGGATTCTCGATCACTCCACATCGACCTGGGGAGAATACCTTGCCTTACTCGAAGGCCAGGAAGGAGAAGACGAGGACCGCGGCGCCGGGCTCGAGGCGCTCGATCCCAGCGTCGAGCCCGATGCCGACGCCTCGTTGCGGATCGATGCCCAGGCCCTGATCCGGCTCTTCCAGGCAGGTGCGGCAGGCGACCGAACCGGTACTTCGGGCTCGAGTCCGCCCGCGTTCTCGGTGCCGGTGCGACCGGCCGCCCCGGTTCGGCCGGATACGGTTCCTCCAGTATTCACAATGCCTGCACGACCGGCCGCGCAGGTTCAGCCGGACAAGATCGTTCCAGCATTGACGATTCCCGCATTGCCCCAAAAGATTGATCTCGATGAGGAAATCCGCGAGGCCTTTCTCGCCGACGCCTCGGACCTGTTCGAGCGGATCGAGCCTCTGGTGCTGGGCCTCGGCCGCGACGCCGACCCCAGGCAATCGCTGCGGGAGCTGGGGCGGTGCTTCCACACGCTCAAGGGAGCGGCCGGCAGCGTGGGAATGGCCGACCTTGCGACCCTGGTGCACGCCCTGGAAGAGCACCTGGAAGAGACGAGCAGCCCGGCCTCTGCCGGCCTGATCGACGTGCTCTACCAGATGCTGGGATACCTCGACGGCCTGATCGGATTGCTGCGCACTCGATCAGCCAGGACAGGCGGCAGCGATCGATCCACCGCGGGTCTCGATCAACCCGGGGCAGATCCACCAGCACCACCGTCCTCGAACATCGACCTCCAGGGTTCCACCCACGGGCAGGCGCCGGCCATCGGGCCGGACCAGGGCGCTTGGTCTTGCCAGGAATCCTCATCCGAGGCCGCGACCGATGGCTCGGCGTCCGCGGGCGATGGGCCGATCCGCGTGCCGGCGTCCCGCTTCGACGAGCTGATGGACCTGGTATCCGAGCTGATCGCCAGGCGCCGCCTCTGGACCGCTCAGGCTGGGTCGCTGAAGACGATTTCTAGTGTCGTTCGCAACTGTCGGAGCCGGATGCTGGTGTGTCTGGACCGGCTTCACGAAGCCGGCCTGGGACGAGAGAATCGATCGCCGCCGCTCGATGCCCGGGTGGATTTACCCGGCCAGTTGCGCCGGCTTGGCGAACTGGCCGACGACCTGGTGGTGCTGGCCGAAACGGCTCAGGCGGCGGCCTTGCCCATGGCCGATCACGGCGATGCACTGGGTCGTCTGACCCTCCAGCTCTGGGACGAGCTGCAACGCCTCCGGATTGTGGGCATCCGGGGGCTCTTTCAGCGCCTGGCGCGGGTTGCCCATGACGCGGCCAGGGTCGAGGAAAGGCAAGTCGACGTCGTGATGGCCGGCGAGGAGACCGGGCTGGACCGGGCCGTCCAGGACAAGGCCTTCGAGCCGCTCTTGCACGTGGTTCGCAACGCCGTGGGGCACGGGATTGAATCTCCCGAGGATCGGCTCGCCTCAGGCAAGTCCGCGGCCGGCCGGATCACACTCGAGGCACGGCGGGAAGGGAACACCCTGGTCGTCTCGGTCCAGGATGACGGCCGGGGCTTGAACCACGAGGCGATCGCCGCCAAGGCGCGCAGCCTGGGCTTGCTTCTCCCCGATGAGAAGCCCAGCACCGAGCGCCTCAATAACATGATCTTCCACCCCGGCTTCTCGACCAAAGGACAGGCTAACGCAATCTCGGGCCGGGGCGTCGGGATGGACGTCGTGGCGCGCGAGGTGGGCTTGCTCAAGGGAACGATCGAGCTCCAAACGGAATGGGGCCGGGGAACACGACTGACCATCCGTCTGCCTGCCCGTCTGGCGCTGGAGACCGCCATGATCGTCCGGGTTGACGGCCAGGCCTTCGCCCTGCCGGTCGCCCAGATCGAGTACGCACAGCCGCTGGAAACAGGTTGGGATGGAGAACTTGCAGGCGCAGAGAGCGGCCCATCCCCAGCACACTTCGTGACGTTCCGCGACCGCCGCATCCCGGTGATCCACGCTCGCAAAATGCTGGCGATTGCCTGCACGCCTGCGCCGGCATGGCCTAAGCTTCTTGTGGTTCGTTCAGCAAACGGCCTGGTCGGCCTTGCGGTCGATAGTATCGAGGGAACCGAGGATCTGGTCATCAAGTCGCTGGGAACGCTCCTGGCGGGACACCCGGTGATATCGGGAACCAGTCTTTCCGTGAGCGGCGAGGTGATCTCGATCCTCAATCCCTCGGGGCTGAAGCGTTGGATGAGCGAGGGGCTGCCGCCGGAACCGGCAGAGCCCACGGGGTCAGGAAAGGCCCTGGGGCGACGTCCCGGCTGTGCCGTGCTGGTTGTCGATGATTCGATCAGTGTCCGGAGGGTGATCGTGCGGCATCTGCGAAGAATGGGGCTGGATGTCGATGAGGCGTCTGACGGCCTGGAGGCGCTCGGCCGGTTGCGGTCTCGCCCGTACCGGCTGGTCGTGACCGACCTGGAGATGCCCCGGCTTGATGGATTTGAGCTGCTGGCAGAGCTGCAACGCTCCGAACCCCTCGCCCCGATTCCCGTGATTGCCGCGAGCACGAAGCTGGACGAGGAGACCCGGCGGCGGGTTCTGGCTCTGGGAGCAAGGGCCTTCCTTGCCAAGCCGGTGGACCCGACCGCACTGGCCCATGCCGTGAGCTCGCTGCTTGCACCGGCTGGCGGCTGAACCCGGACGATCACATATCTCGGAGAAGTCATGGAAAACCCCCTGGTTCTTGTGATCGACGACAGCCAGACCATTCGCAAGATGGTCGAATGCCACCTGTCTCAGGCCGGCTACAGGGTCGCCCTGGCGGCGGATGCCGAGCTGGGGCTGCAGATGGCTCGTACCTTGCAGCCTGACCTGATCCTGCTGGACCACCAGCTTCCCGGAACGACCGGAGATGAGGTCTGCCGCAAGCTCCTGGACGACGAGCAGACTTCCAGGGTGCCAGTGGTCATCAGCTCGGCCATGCGCAATCGGGCCTTCGCCCAGTACACCGAATTCGCCAACGTCATCGACCAGATTCCCAAACCGTTCACTCCCGAACTGCTCAAGAGCGGCGTGGCCAACGCTCTACAGACTGGAGCAATGGTCGTTCAGGCTCAGCGGACCGGCTGCGCCATGCCGGAGGCCGTAGGCGAGGTGCACGACGCGACGCTCGAGGGAACCACCCAGGCCTTCCCGCTGCCGATGGTGCTCGCGTTTCTCAACAATGGTCAGCAGAACGGCCGACTCACGCTCGAATCGGGCAACGACCGTATTCGCTTCGCTCTTTCCGGAGGCAGAGTGCAGGCGGTCTATTCGCCGACGATCGGCACCGAGCGGCTGGAAGAGACTCTCCCGGACGAGCTGGCTGATCTCGGTCCGCTCCTGGCGCTGACCCTTGGCGAACAACAGGATGCCTCGATGGCCGGGCTGGTCAAGATGCTGGAACGGAGCCTCGCCGACCCGCGACGGCTGCGGGGGCTCCTGCGGTTTCAGGCCGCTTCGCTCACGTACCAGGGTCTGACCGGTGTGCCGGGCAAGTTCTCCTTCGAGCCGGTTACAAGCCTGCCTCCCATGTTTCAGGCGCTGCCTCTCCAGTTGAGCGTGGCCGCCCTGCTTGTTGATGGCACTCGACATTCGCGCGGCAGGTTCGACCCCGACGAGTGGGGGCAGCTCGTATTCGCTCGCCAGACGGCTCGAGGCGGCAACTCCGACCGGGCGGGACTGTCGAATTCCGAAATCAAAGTCTACACGCTGCTGGACGGCACCCGCGCCCTCCGGGACATCACCCGCGAAGCTGGGCTGAACATGATCGACGTGATCGCGACGGTCCACGGCCTAGAGCTGGCCGGAATGCTTGAACGGCGAAACCCGTCGTCCACCGAAGCCATCCTCGCGCTGGACGATGATCCCGAGACCGTGCGTCTGATCCAGCGAGTGCTGGGGCCGGAAGGGACCAATCATCAACTCAAGGTGGTCCGCGATCGCGTGGCCGCCCAGCTTCTCATGCGGCGCCAGGGCTTCAACCTCGTCATCCTCGCCCTGGACCGTCCCGACCAGGAGGCCTTCTTTCAGGCCTGCAAGCGACAGAACACAGCAGGCAGCCGGTACATCGGCATCGCCAGCATCGAGGATGAGAATGAGCTGGCGCGGCTGGATGCGATGGGACTGGATGGAGTGCTCCATCGACCGGTAAGCGAGAGCGACCTGCTCGCCACGGTGAAACACCTCTTGAACGTCGATCGTGCGACCATGGCCGGCGTTGCTTGAACGCAAGGGGCCAATCGGCAGAAGCTTGGGGCGGAGATCGGCATGGAGAAACCAGGAATGATGGACGGCACAAGCGACGCTGGATGCGACCAGGCGGATGCGGACTACCTGGAGACAATCGCCCTGCTTCAGGATGAGATTGCCCGCCTGGAAGAAGAGCTGCTGGCCCACGAGGAGATCGGCCCGAGCTCGGCGCGCACCGATCGCTCACGCGAAGACGCGGGCGACCCTGACGAGCTGCCCAACCGGCAGGAGCTCGACCGGCTTGGTGCCGAGCTGGCGGCCCGGGATGAGACGATCAACCTCCTGCTTGACCAGCTTCGCCTCGTCGAGGAAGCCGAGTCGGCCAGCCGGGTCGAATGGGAGCAGCTCACGCAGTGGGTTGCCGAGGTCGAACAGCGCATCGAGCGACAGGACGGGGCAGCCACGCAGAAGCTCGCTCTAGAACTGGATGCCCATCGCAGCCAGGTCGAGGAATCCCGCCTGCAGCTTAACCTGGAACGCAAGGCCTGGAACGACCAGCGCCGCGGCCTCGAGAACGAGATCCAACGCCTCCAGTCGCTGCTGGCTCGCGCGGCCCAGGAAGACGCTGCATCCAGTGACAGCGCGGCGCTCGCGATCCTCGAGTCCGAGAACCAACGCCTTCGACAGCTCTGTCAGGATCACGACGAGACCATCAAGTCCGAGATCCGATCACAGCGCGAAGCGATGGAAATGGCACGACGCGAGTGCGAGGAGATCCGCAGAGAACGTGATCTCGTCCAGGATGAGAGAGACCGCGAGCGCCGCGAATACGAGATCGCCGTCGCCACGCTGCGCTCTCAAGCCTCCCGGGCGGCCGTGTCCGCGCATGAGAGCGAAGGTCACGCAGCCAGGTCGGACGCGAGCAACGACGTGCCCTCCGCACTCGAGGCCGACATCCGAATTCGGGAGTTCCGACAACATCTCAAGGAAATCCACTCCGATGAGGCGGAAGCCCGCAACCGCAACCGGCTGGGCGCCAGGCTGTCCCGGCTCTGGACCCGGACGGGACCCAGATAAACATGAATAACTCCGGCAAGAACGACACTGCCATGGAATCGCGCGAAAAGCAGCGACCGACGAAGCCTGGACCGCAGGCCTTGCTTTCGGGGCTGATCCACAACCTTGAGGAGCTGCGCAGCTCCGTCCTCCGCCGGCTCGAATCGATCGAGGCGCTGGCGCGTTGCTGCTCGGGCGTACCATCCGTCGAGATCACCCGGACGGAACAGATGCTCAGGCAAAGAATCGATGAACTGGAGCTGGAACGCAGTCGCTCCCTTTCCGACCTGGTCAGTGAAGACCCGAACGACAAGCAATTGCTGACCCAGCTCGAGAACGACCGCAAGTTGCTCGCCGAAGCCTGGGAGCGACTCGAGCGCGAACGGATCGACGCGATCGCGGCGGGGTCCGTCGCCCGGTCGGCGCTGCCGGCTCGTCATCCGCACCCGGCCGAGGGGCTCGCCATGCATGGTTCGCCTGCGCAGCGACTCACGGCCACCCCCGAGACCGCCAACCCCGTTGCGGAATCCATTCTCCGTCAGTTTCAAACGCTCTGTAGCGACGTCCGCCGCACGACGGACGCCCGCTGTTCCCCGCACTGAAAAGGTGCCACACCATGCCCGCGGATCTTTCACTGCACCAGGAGCACCGCAACCGGCAGGACGCCTTCCGCCCTGACCGCCCCGCGGGCATCTCCCTCGAGGCGCCGCGGCGACGGCCCGGGTTGGGAGCCCGCTTGCTGGCCTGGCTCACTCCCGGCAAGCAATCCCGGCCAAGACGCCCCACCACCCGGCACATCGACGAAAGCACCGGCAAACCCACGCGCCCCCCGGACGACACTGGAAACAAAGATCTTGGAATGGCCAGGAAACTGATCTCCCAGGATCGTTATGGCTTCGTCCTGCTGAGGCAAGCCATGGGGCAAATCGCCGATGAGGACGCTCGCGCCGCCTGGCAGGCGTTGAATAGCCAGATGGCACTGGTGCCGGCGGGCAGCGTGCCCTTGATGCTCTGCGACGGCAGCTTGGCCGCCGCCGATCTCGAGGGCTTTTATCTTGATCGCTGCGCAGTGACCAACCGGCAGTTCCAGCGGTTCGTCCTCTCAGGCGCGTATGACGACCTGCAGATCTGGCCTGCCGAGGTCTGGCCCAGCGTGGCGCGGTTCACCGATCTTGCAGGACGTCCCGGTCCCAGAGAGTGGGAGAATGGCAAATTCCCCGCGGGCAAGGCCGAACACCCGGTCGTTGGTGTCTGCTGGTACGAGGCCGTTGCCTATGCGCGCTGGGTGGGCAAGCGACTGCCGACCGCCGCGGAATGGCAGAAGGCCGGCGGCTGGCCCGAACAGCTCAGCGGCGGAATGTGCAACCGTTATCCCTGGGGCAACATGTTCGAGCCGGCGCGGGCCAACCTCTCGGCGTCGGGTGTGGGCCAGACCACCCCGGTGCGCGAATATCCCTCGGGAGCCACGCCCAACGGAATCTACCAGATGACCGGCAACGTCTGGGAGTGGCTCGACGATCCCCTGGAAACCATCCCTTGCCTGCCCAGTGAGTACTTCCAGTCCTGGAAACCCCTGCGCCGGATCGTCGGAGGAGCATTCAATACCTACTTCCCGAGCGAGGCAACCTGCCAGTTCGTCACCGGCCAGGGTGAGCTGGATCGCCGCGAGAACATCGGCTTTCGCTGCGCACTGACGCTGGGCCATTTGCAACCTCTGCCGTGAATGGCTCCCTGACCATCGCATCCTGCCATGACCCAGACATCATCACCGTTTTCGCGTTGAGAGCCTCGCCATGTCACGCTCACCACTCTTGTCGGAATACAACCGCCAGCGGAGCGACTATGCCTGTCCCCTGTGCGGGGGCCACACCTACGAAGGGGAACCCTGCGGGAGCTGCTTCCTGCCCTTCAAGGTGATGGAATCAATTCGGTCGCGCCCCGATCCTCCCAGGTTCGTCGTGGTCCTTGGTCCGACGGGCGTCGGCAAGACCGTCTATCTGGGAATGCTGCTCGACCTGCTTTCACGCGGGGTCGGAGGATTGCGGGGGCTCTCACGCAGTCCTTATTCACTCTCGTTGCACCGCAACTTGATCCTGGCGCTCGAGCGGCAGCGTTTTCCTGAGAAAACACCCGTCGAGACCGACCGCTGGAACTGGCTGCACTGCGAGATCCTGGGCCCTCGCGGCAAGGGCGCGGCCGACATCGTGACGCCCGATGTGGCTGGCGAGGCCGTGATGTCCGAGATGGAGAACCCGGGAACCAACAAGACCATCCGGGCCCTGATCGGCCGGTGCGCGGGTATGGTCGTCCTGGTCGACCTGGTGGAGGTTGTGGCGGACGGCCAGAGTCAGGAGCTCTTCGCGATGCAGCTCATCAGCTATCTCGACGCGCTGCGTCCGGGAAGGAAGAAGTCGCGCAAGCTGGAGGTCCCGGTGGCCGTTGTCTTCACCAAGGCCGATCTCTTCGAGGAATGGATCAGCGATCCCGAGTTGTTCGCGCGAGGCAACGTTTCGAGTCTTCATGCCCAGTGTCAAGCAAGGCTCGAACAGTGTTCCTTCTACTGCTCCGGCGTGGCCGGCTCGTCCGCGAAGCTCGTGGACGACTCGGGGCAGGAGAGCCTGGTCCCCCTGCGGGTCGAACCGCGCGGGATTGTCGAGCCGTTTGCGTGGATGGTCAGCAAGCTTGGCTAGCGTTTCTCGACAGGTCGAGCCGCAATTTCGGCGAGCGCGACCTGAACCCGCCGGGTCGATGATCGATTGTCTCCATGAGAGATCGAGTCCCTGACTTCCCCTCGAGGAGAACCACGAACGTGTGGGTAGAACAAGCGATTTTCACGTCACTTCCCCGCCACGGACGAGGCGGTTACCACCTGGTCTCGCGCTCCAAGGGAGTGAGCGGACAGGAGGCCCAGGCAATCTCGCGATGGTCGCCGTCCCACGGGTCGCTGCTTCAAGACCAGAGCAACCGTGTCAGCGTCAACTTCTTCTCGCTGCCCGGCGGCCGGTTCGCCCTGTCGCGAAGTCGTGAGGGTCCGCCCGAATACAGCGGTCGTGGCGGCCGGCAGCTCTACACGCACATCCTGATCATCGACTCCAAGAACCTCGAGGCCGTCGCCGGCCAGCCGTTTGTCATCTACCACAATGCCCTGGCACTCGGACAGCTTTTCTACCAGATCAACCCTGCCGAGCTGCTCGAGCCCATCGAGCTGCCTGGATTCCACCCCGCGCTCGACCCAGCAGCCTGGCTCGATCGTGCCAGGAAGCTTGGCCTTCCTCCTCTGGAACCGCTACGCGACCGCCTGCTGGCCGGCCGGCCGGTGCGCTTCTCGTTCGCCGGCGATCGCGCCGTTCTGGCCGAGTGCCTGATCGGCTCGCTCGGCTCCGGTGCAGTCCACAAGATCAGCTTCGCCACCAGCCTGCAGCCCTCATCCGACCGCCCATTTGTCCTGTCGCTCGTGGACAATCGCAAGCAGAGACTCTGATCAATTCCAGATCCGAGTGCTTTCGTCTGCCGTGATCTGAGCACTTCCTTTGCCGCGATTCACGCGTGATCGGCCAGGCGTCGAGTAGAATTCTGCGAGCAGAAACGGGGACGCAGCAGAAACGGGGACGCAACTCGAATCGAAAATTAGCTGCGTGCCCGTTTCCAGCCCCAAATTGCTGGCCAGCCTGGCTGTACAGGAGAGGCAAGCCAAGTTTACCCAGAGCGCCGAGCCTACTTATTCTGGTGCGTAAGCCCTGCCCCTTTCCCCTCCCCTGAGACCTCGCTCTGCTCGGGAGACATACCCCGGCGCAAGCCACCTTTCGCTCCCGACGTGGAGATCTCGGAAGTTTCCCCCGGTTAAGAGTCACCGAGGGAATTGCATTCTATGGTAGAGAGGGTGGACCGGACGGCGCCGCTCATGAAGTCATGCCGCCGATTAATGCAGTGAGGTGTTGGCGATGAGAATCGAGGAAGAACGGTATTACCCGGACGGCTTCATGCCACCGTGGGTGCGCTATCAGCATCTCGAACGATACCGCTGGGCGGCGAAGTTCGTCGCCAGCTAACGCGTGCTCGGCGTGGCATGCGGTCCAGGCTACGGGACGGCGCTCCTGGCCAATGCCGGCGCAGCCCAGATTGACGGCTTTGACTATTCGCCGGAGGCAATAGCTTTCGCGAAAAAGACCTGGGCCTTGCTCAATGTCAGCTTCGAGTGGCAATCACCGACCGCATGCCCGTTCCCGATGGCTCGTATGACTGTTCGGTCGATTGCTCGTGGTAAGCTAACGACGGCTTGATTGTACAAGCCTTTCCGTTAGAGTGGTCAGTATTTCTTTCGGAGGTATTTCAGTGAAGACTCTCTTCGTTGCGGTTCTCTTGTTGTTGGCTTTCAGCACGCCAACATGGGCTCAGGACTGCGTGTGCTACACGCCGGTGACGTATACGTACACCACGCCGGTGACGTACACGTACACCACCCCGGTGTACTACTACTATCCAACGTATACCTATACGTACCCTACGTATTGGTATTATCAGATGCACATGTACACATACGCCACCACCCCGGTGTACTACTACCCGACGTATACCTATACGTACCCCTCGTACTGGTACTACCCGACCTACGCCTACACGTACGATACGTACCCGACGTATAGGTACACCTACCGTCGTGAGCTGTTCGGGAAGTTGTTCGCCTCCCTCTGATCGACCGAAGACTGCTCCGGAAAGCCAATGAGGTCAGACCGAGTTTTTAGTTAACTTAAAACACGGTCTGGCCCCCATGCCCCTCGTGCGGGAACCCTCACAAATGAATGGGAAAACACACACTGCATTGCCCGATCACCGGCCTCCGGCGCCGCTCGCCTGTGGCGCTCCCCTCCGGGAGTGCAGGTCGGAATCGTCACGAGTCGGCGTCGAATGTGGCGGCGCCAGCGAACATTCAAGCGAGCAGAAACGGGGACGCAGTCAAGATCTAGCTGCGTCCCCGTTTCCAGCCCACTAAAGTTTAAGCGCGGCGGCCCTGGAGTCGAGGCTGAACGCCCCCGGACCGTTGGCAATGATGAAGAGCATAGCCCCCATCATCGATAGGTTCTTCATGAAATGGATCATCTGCTCCTGCCGGGCCTTGGGATCGGAGAGCGCCCAGAAATTGTGGAAATAATAGCTGGCCAGGACGAGGAAGACCAAGATCAGGACCGCCCCGAATCGTGCCCTGTAGCCGACGATGAGCGAGAGGCTCCCGACAATCAAGAACACAATCGCTCCAACAAGCATGAGCCTGGGGGCAGGAATGCCTTGAGACGCCATCAACTGGGCGGCACCGTTGAAGTTGGGAATCTTGTATCCCAGGGTACTCATCAAGAAGATCGCGGCCAGCGCAATTCGCCCCGCCACACTCACGAGTCCTTGCAGCACGCGAACCAGAACCATGATCGTTTTCCTTTCTTTCCGAATATGATACCAGGGGACATGGTGACTTGCAGAACCACATCGAAGCCGGAGAATCACAGTTGTTCGGCATCGGCGTCATGAACACCCGCCCTACCTGGCCAACTTGCCACCGTCGACGGCGATGGAGGCACCCGTTATGAACGGCGCCTTGTCCGATGCGAGGAAGACGATGGTCTGAGCAATCTCATCGGGCCGCCCCATCCGTTTCACGGGCACGCCGGAGACCAGAGCGGCCTTGTTTTCATCGGTGCCGGTAAACCGCGCCAGCATGCCGGTATCGATCGGACCGGGAGCGACCACGTTGACGCGCACGCCGGACTCCGCCACCTCAAGGGCGGCCGCCTTCGTGAGCCCCTCGACGGCGTGTTTGCTGGCGACATACACGGACGCCCCGGGGGCGCCCGCGCGACCGTAGATCGACGACACGTTGGTGATGCTGCCGCTGCGCTGCTTGAGCATCACTCGCAGCTCGTGCTTCATGCTCAACAGCGTGCCGAGGACGTTGGTGTCGAAGGTGGCCGCATACGTCTCGGCGGTCTGCTCCGTCACGGGACCGGGCTGGCCTTCGGTACCCGCGTTGTTGACCGCCACGTCCAGGCGGCCGAAACGTTCGACGGTCCAATCGACCAGGCTGCGGACATCGTCCTCGTGACGCACGTCGGTTCGCCGGAACTCGGCCTCGGCGCCGGCCGCTCGGAGTTCATCGGCCAGCTTCTTGCCTTCCTCATCGCGTCGGCCGGAGACGACGATCCGCGCGCCTTCCCGGGCAAATGCTTGTGCCGTGGCACGCCCGATACCTGTCAAAGCACCAGTAATCAGAACGACGGGACTGGTCATGAGAGGTCTCCTTTCGAGCGGTGTGAGGATGAGCAGATCCGTCGCCCTTCCTGAAGCTGGGAACAGATTCACAAGCCACGTCACCTCTGCGGGTAAAGCTACGCTTGGACGATATGCTGCGTAGCGATAGACTTCAAGTGGCGGCGTTCGATAATTTTCGGCAGACTTGGAAGAGCAGATAGGAGGCGACGGTGACGCAAGCAGCGGGGCCGGGGCATTCCAGGGGCGAACGACTCCGGCAGGTTCTCTTGGAGATGGCGATCGAGCTCGTGTTCGACGTCGGGTTTCGTGCGGTGAGCATCGCGGAGCAGAAACAGGGACGCAGCTAGTTATTGATTCTAGCTGCGTCCCCGTTTCTGCGCTCAGGGACCTTCGGGGTGCTTTCAAGACCTCGCCCCCCACAAGGCATGTGCTTTTGATAGGAACCTTCTACGTTAATGACACATCCTCGATCCTCTAAAAAAAGAATTGTGCTCGGCTCTCAGATCATTATAAGATATAAGTTCACCGAGGGGAGGGGGGAGAATGACGGCGTGGGGTCGTGCCTCACGTCCCTTCCTCAACGACTTCGATCGATCCGGAGGCTCGTCATGCGCTGCTATCGACGCTGGTTCGGGATGGCGTTCGGTCTGGTGGGCCTAGTGATGTCACCGGCCCTCAGTGATGAGCAGGCCGCCCCGACCGCCGGGGAAACAATCGTTCTCAAGGGGAAGATCTTCGGTCCCTACACCGTCAACCGCGCGAACCCGGACATCGGCTCGACTTATGAGCTGTCCGGGTCGGGGCAGATCCAACCCCTGGGCCAGTCGCGAGGGACCGGCTCGTTCCGGACTCCGGGCAATGTCGCCGTCGGCCATGCGGAGGGGACGCTGACCCTCACGGATCAGCAGGGGAGTGTCACGCTCACGCTGGTGGGACCAGATCAAAGAGGACTCGCACCGCCGCCCGACCACTTCACTTACACGATCACGGGGGGCACGGGGACGTTCCAGGGAGCCAAGGGGAGTGGGAATGTGGCCTTGGAGATCCTGCTCCCGGGTCCGACACCACGCGGGGGGGGCCCGGGCCCCGTACTCACGTTCACCTTGAACTTCGGCCCCGAGACCGGGGAAAGAATCGTTCTCAAGGGGAAGATCTTCGGTCCCTACACCGTCAATCGCACGAACCCGGACATCGGCTCGACTTATGAGCTGTCCGGGTCGGGGCAGATCCAACCCCTGGGCCAGTCGCGAGGGACCGGCTCGTTCCGG
>JAFAHT010000374.1 GCA_019237095.1 Planctomycetaceae bacterium | reverse complement strand
ACGACGATCGAGAAGCCCGGCAACACCTCTCCACCGTCGAGCGTGGCGGAGGCGGTCAGCCGCGCGAACTGGTCGGCCGCAGTGAAGACGTCGACAACCCGGGTCCGAGGCCGCACGAACCAGACCAGCCGGACCCCTTTCTCGAAGTACTCCGTGAGTTTCTCGTCCATTTCCTTCCTGGTATTGCCGCGGCTGATGACCTCAACGGTCAGGTCGGGGACGAGGTCGGGGATCGGCTTTTCCGGGAACTGACCGTCGGCAATACGGTCCCAGGAAACGAAGGCAACGTCAGGAATTCGGACCAAGCCCTGGGAGAGACGGTACATGCCATCCGCGGGAGTGACCAGACCGAGGTTCCTCGGATCCACAAAAAGTGAGAGCAAGGTGACGAGTCTTCCAGCGAGCCAGGATTCTTCAAGTCCCACAGTCTTCTCCACCAGGATGCCATCAACCAGCTCGCAGAGTCGGTCCTCGTGGTCGTTCAGCCAGAGGACGTCCTCCTCGGTTGCCGTGCCTGGCGGAGGGTTCTGGCGGATCCGGCTGAAGGGAATCGGTCCGAACCGCCGCTGCAAGTCGGCGACGGTCCATTCCGTGGCAGGTTTCTTTGTGCGGGCCGGGGCGGTGGACATGGGACGATCTCGTCGAACTTCCGTCGGTTGAAGAACGGAATCATCCTAACACGGCGGGTCAAGGATGGCCAAGCGACAGGCGGGTTTCAGACATCTGTCGGAGAAACGTACTGCCCTGGGTGTCGCATGTGACGGGTCTGTTGGGAAAGGCCCTGGCAGAGGATGGGTGTACCGGAGTGCATCTTGTGTTATTTTTGATGAGGATCTCGCGTCGAGCCGATGTGCTCGCTGCCCGGCCATCCCGGCCGGGTACCTTGCCGACGCTCTTGAACTGCCAGGGGAACGACCGTTGCGTCAGATCGGCACGCTGCCCAGGAACCTCGATTCTCAGATCTTCGGCGATCACCTGCTCGCGCTGGGAATGAAGGCCCGGTTTGACGAACAGCCCGACGGCTGGCTCGTCTGGATCTACAATGAAGACCAGCTCGCGTGGGCCCGGGCCGAGCTGGAGGCGTACGTCCGCCAGCCCGACGACCCTCGGTTCGGCGAGGGCGCCAGGGCGGCCGAGGAAGTGCGCCGGAATGAGACCAAGCTCGAGAAGGAGTATCGCAAGAATTTTCGCGAGGTGGCCGATCTGTGGTCGGGGCTGAGGCTGCGGCGCCGGCCGCTGACATTGACCCTGGTGATCGTGTCGGTGGTGGTCTTCATCCTGGAGCAGACGTCGCAGGGTCTCAGGGTGCAGAACGCACTCATGATCACGGCGGTCCACGCCGATCCCCAGCGCGGCTTGATCGACGACGGGCTGAGCAGGATCTTCTCGGGTGAGGTCTGGCGGCTGGCGACGCCGATCTTCCTCCACTTCGGCATCCTGCACATCCTGTTCAATTGCTGGGCAATCACCCTGGAAGGAACGATGGTCGAGGTTTCGCGGGGGACGCTGCGGCTGGCGATCCTGGTGCTGGTCTCGGCTGTGCTGTCGAACGTGGGCCAGTACATTTACATGGACCGGGCCGACCCGGTGGCACTGCACCTCTTTGGTGGCTTGTCGGGCGTGGCATACGCCCTTTTCGGCTATCTCTGGATGAAGGGGCAATACGAGCCGGAGCAAGGAATGATCTTGCATCCCAACACGATCACCACGATGCTCTTCTGGTTGGCGCTTTGCATGACCGGCTGGATCGGGCCGATCGCCAACGCCGCGCACGTGGTCGGGTTGCTGGTGGGGGTCGCATTCGGCGCGCTGCGGTTCTAGCTCATTCCGGACCGGGCTCTTATGTGGGGCACTTGACCATGAAACTCGGATTCGTCTCGGCCATCGTGCCGGAGTACACCCTGGAGCAGGTGTTGAGCTTCGCCCACAAGGCGGGGTTCTCGAGCGTCGAGCTGATGTGCTGGCCACCGGGGAAGGCCGAGCGGAGGTACGCCGGGGTCACGCACATCGACGTGACCGATTTGTCCCTGGACGCGATCGAAAAGATTCAGGACCTACTGGCCATTCACCAGGTCTCGATCTCCGGGCTGGGCTACTATCCCAATCCGCTCTCCGCCGAAAGGGCGGAGGCCGAGGTCGCCGTCAACCACCTTCACCGCGTGATCGACGCCGCGGCGGCTCTTGGCGTGGGCCAAGTGAACTCGTTCGTCGGCCGCGACCCGTCGCTAGCGGTGGACGCCAACTGGCCGCGGTTCCTCGAAACCTGGCGGCCGCTGGTCGCCCACGCTGAGAGTAAGTCCGTACGGATCGGCATCGAGAACTGCCCGATGCTCTTCTCGCGAGACGAGTGGCCCGGCGGCAAGAACCTGGCCACGTCCCCGGCGATCTGGCGGCGAATGTTCCACGACATACCCAGCCCCCATTTCGGCCTCAATTTCGACCCCTCGCACATGATCTGGCAGCAGATGGATTACCTGGCCCCGCTTGGCGAGTTCCGGGACCGGCTCTTCCACGTCCACGCGAAGGATGCCCGGATCGACCGCGCCGCGCTCGATCAGCATGGTGTCCTGTCCTATCCCAGGCTCTGGCACACTCCCAAGATCCCCGGCCTGGGCGACGTCCGTTGGGGAGCCTTCTTCGGGGCCCTCAGCGATGCGGGATACTCCGGCCACGTGGCCATCGAGGTCGAAGATCGGGCATTCGAGGGCGCGATCGAGTCGCGACTCGACTCCCTGATCATCAGCAGGCGCCACCTGATGCAGTACATCAAGGGATAATCCGGCGTTACCTTGCGAGCATCGCGAAGAAGAGCGGCATGACCACTCCAGTCGACACGCGCCGGGAGGAAAAGAGATCGCGTTCCGGCGGCACCGCGCCGGCCGGCGAGTTACTGCCGCGCCCGGATCTTTCAGTACTGATTCCGGTTTACAACGAGGTGGAAAACGTCGGTCCGCTGCATGCCGAGCTCAACGCCGTGCTTGGCCCGCTTCCCCTACGCTATGAGCTGATCTTTGTCGACGACGGTTCCCTCGACGGGACGGCGGCCCAGCTCGAGAGCATCCAGGCACGCGATCCCGAGCACGTGCGGGCCGTCTTCCTCTGGCGAAACTGCGGTCAGACCGCCGCACTTTCGGCCGCACTGGACCTGGCGCGGGGCGAGATCCTGGTGCCGATCGACGGCGACGGCCAGAACGACCCCGCCGACATCCCCCGGCTGCTCCAGACCCTGGACCAGGGCTTTGACGTCGTCTCCGGCTGGCGGCGAAATCGCCACGACGCATTCCTCAGCCGCAAGATCCCCTCGCGGATCGCCAACCGCCTGGTGGCCCGGATCTCGGGAGTCTCGCTCCACGACTTCGGCTGCACTCTGAAGGCTTATCGCCGCAGGGTTCTCTCCGGAGTCCGGCTGTACGGCGAGATGCACCGCTTCATTCCCATCTTTGCCGCCTGGCAAGGAGCGCGAGTGACCGAGCAGGTCGTGAACCACCGGCCCAGGACCGCCGGCAAGACCAAGTACGGGCTGGGGCGGTCGTTCAACGTGGTGCTCGACCTGGTCCTGATCCGCTTCCTGCAGCGCTACGCCCAGCGGCCGATCCACTTCTTCGGGCGGATCGGCCTCTGGTCGTTTGCCATGGCGTTTGTTTGCTTCATCGCCATGCTCTATTTCAAGTGGGTCTTTCCCTGGCCTCATCTCTGGTGGGATCCCAACCTGGAGCCAAAGTCGTTCGTCCAGACCCCCCTGCCCTCACTGACCGTCATGTTCTTTCTCGCCGGGGGCATGAGCGTCTTGCTGGGGATCCAGTCGGAGCTGATCATGCGGACCTATTACGAGTCGCAGGCCAAGACAACGTACTTGCTTCGGGAGGTGCGGCAGGGATCGCCGGGGAGCTCTCGGGACTGACAGAGCACGCCCACTCGTTTCCCGTGCAGAAGTGCCATTCTTCGCCGAGCTTTGGTAACGTGAAAAGAAAAGGCCCCGGAGGAAACCGAGATGGCATACACGATCACGATGGCGGTGTTGGCACTCCTGGCCCAGGCGGCGGGGCCGGCCGAGAAGGCAGCGGTGGACCTCAAGAGCCCGGACGCGGCGCGGCGGCTCTTGCAGAACGGCCGCTATGCCGAGGCTGAGGAAGCCTATCAGGCGGCCGAGAGCGAAGCGAAAAAACAAAAGGGCGGCCTGACGCCGCAGCTCGAGGCTGCCCTGGCGATGGGAACGGCCGAATGCCAGGCTAGCCAGGGAGAGTATGGCAAGGCGATCGAAGTTCTGAAATCGTTTGCCGGCCGGCAGCCCAAGAATGCCGACGTCACTGCCCGGCTGGCCGAGCTGCACTTCACCCGCGGAGACTGGGACTCCGCCGACACCGCGGTCAAGCAGACCCTGGACGCCAGCGCGGACCACCTGCTGGGACGGTGGATCGCTGTCCGCTTGCTCGAGTCGCGAGGGAAGCTCGAGGACGCGGTGAAAGGCTGCAAATGGTTCGTGGACCACTACAATACCCGGCCGCCCGATCTGGCACGGAATGCCCAGAACCTGCTGCTCGTCGGCCAGGCCGCCGAGCGGTACTACCGCGCTACGGCCAGGGGCGAAGAGCTGAGCGATTCGCTCAACGACGTGATCAACGAGATCTACGAGGCCGCCCTCCGCGCAGATCCGAATTGCTGGCAAGCACCGTGGCTCGAGGGCAAGCTTTTCCTCGCCGGTTACAACGAGCGTTCCGCCGTCAAGGAGCTGGCCCGGGCACAGCAGATCAATCCGCTGGCTCCGGAGATCCTGGTCACGCTGGGCCAGGCCGACTTGCAGGGCTACCGCCTGGCCGCGGGCCGGTCCAAGGCCGAACGCGCCCTGGCGGTCAACCCGCATTACGGACCGGCCCAGGTCTTGCTAAGCGACCTGAACGTCTCCGATGAGCGGTTTACCGATGCCAGGAACGCGGCCGAGAAGGCCGTCGCCGAGAACCCCCGCGACGAGGACGCCCTGGCCCGGCTGGCCGCCTCTTGCCGGCTGCTTGTCGACCCGGCCGGCGCCGCGGCCGCCGAGCTCATGGCGCTTTCGCTCAGTCCGCGGCCTGCCACCTTCTACGCCGCGATGGGCGAACGGCTGGCCGATCGCCGCAAGTACCTCGCCGCCGAACGGGCCTTCCTGCAATCTGCCCAGGCCGACCCCACCCGCGCTGATGCTCCTATCGGCCTGGGCATGCTGTACATGCAAATCGGCCGCGAGAACGAGGCCCGCAGCCTCTTTGACGAAGCCTTCGCCGCCGACCCGTTCAATGTCCGCGCCGACAACATGATGAAAGTGCTCAAGCACATGGCGTCGTACACCCCGGTTGAGACCCAGCACTACAGCGTCCTGGTCGACCCGACCCAGGATCCTCTACTGGGCAAGTACATGGGGCGTTATCTGGAGTCGGTCTACGGCGAGCTGACCGGCCGGTTCGGCTACGCGCCTCCGGGCAAGACCAGGATCGAGGTCATGAAGAACCACCAGTGGTTCAGCGGCCGGACGATCGGCCTGCCCTTCATTCCGACCGTGGGTGCCTGCACCGGCAAGGTCGTCGCGCTGGCCAGCCCGCGCTCCACCCGCCAGGCGTTCAACTGGGCCCGCGTGCTCAAGCACGAAGTCGTCCACGTCATCACCTTGCAGCAGACCGAATTCAACATCCCCCACTGGTACACCGAGGCTCTGGCCGTCGACAGCGAGGGCTACCCCCGGCCCCAGGAATGGAACAAGATTTTGCTGGAGCGGGTTCCCTCCCGATCCAAGCTGCTCAACCTCGACACGATCAACCTCGGCTTCATTCGCCCCAATGAGCCTGAAGACCGGCAGATGGCGTACTGCCAGGCGCAACTTTATGCACGTTACATGCTCAAGCGCTTCGGTGGCGACGCGCTCATCAAGATGCTCATGGCCTATCGCCGGGGGCTGACGACCGACCGGGCCATCCAGGAATGCTTCCAGGTGGAAAAGGCCGATTTCGAGAAGGAGTATCTCGCCTACCTCGACGAGGTGGTCAAAACCATCCGCACGCGAGTGAACGAGGAGAAGCCCGTCAAGTTCTCGCAGCTTGAGAGGCAGCTCAAAGAGAATCCCGAGGATGCCGACCTGAACGCCCGGATGGCCTACGAACACTTTGCCCGCCGCGACTATAAGGAAGCCCGGCCCCTGGCTGAGAAGGCGCTCGAGCTCAAGCCGCACCACCCCCTGGCCAGCTATGTGAAGGCCCGGCTGCTTGTGACCATTGGCGATGATGACGCCGCGCTGGCCTTGCTCGAGCCGGCCCTCGACCCCAAGCGGCCCGACGAACGGGTCGTCGATCTCCTCGCCGAGCTGAAGATGAAGTCGGGACAGCTTGACGAGGCCGAAAAGCTTTACGAGCTGGCGCGCAAGGATGACCCCTATCACACGAAATGGATCGCTGGCCTGGCCCGGGTCCACCTGCGGCAAAAGAGCACGGCGAAGTTTCTGGGCGACCTGGCGATGATCGCCGCCAACGACGCCGACGACATCTCGGTCCGCAAGGCTCTCGCCGAGCGAAACCTGGCCGGCGGCAACACCATGGAAGCCGAGAAATGGGCCGAGGAGTGCCTGCACATCGACGTCTACGACCCCGCAGCGCACGTGCTTCTGGCCGATGCACAATCCGCCCGCGACGAGTTCGCGCCGGCTGTCGAAGAGTACAAGACCGCCTTGGAGCTCAAGGCCAAGCGGCCCAATGACCTCAAGGTCAAGCTGGCGAAAGCCCAGCTCGGCCTGGGCCAGCGCGACGCCGCCAGGGCGACGCTCGATGGCATCCTCAAGATCGACCCGGATCACCCGGAGGCCAAGGCACTGCGCACGCAGATCGAGCACCCGGCCAGCGGCTGAGGCAGCGGGCCATTTCTTAACGCGAGTTCAAGAAGCCTTGGTGGTGTGATCCGCCGGCGCAACGCGGCTGGGCGTCGGCCGGGTCCATGACAAAAGCTCCCGATCTTTGCCATTCATGATATCTTCATCGTCTTTTGCATTTTCTCGACTTTCCTCGTGCGTCATCGCAAAGGAGAGTGTACGATCTGGGTATCTGCGAGGCATGCGGGCAACGGTGCCCGCTTGTTGTTTCCATTCGAAGAACTTCGTTCTGGAGAGACCCAGATGAACATCGTTGATGTGATCAAGAGCCAGCTCAGCGGCGAGGTTCTTGCAAAGCTTGGCTCCCTGGTCGGAGAGAGTGAAGACAAAACCAAGGCTGCCGTAGGGGCGGCGGTGCCCAGCCTGCTTTCAGTGCTTGCGAGCCTGGCAACGAGCGGCGGTGCCGACAAGCTGATCAACGCGCTTAAACAGGTCGACACAGGCACTGGAGGGGGCTTTGGTGACGTACTTTCAGGCCAGGCCGGTCAGGTGGCGGAAAAGGGAGGCAGCCTGCTGAACATCCTGCTTGGCTCGAACGCTCTTCCCACCATCATCAGCATTCTGAGCAAGTTTTCCGGCGTCGCAGCGGGGCCGCTGAAGACCCTCCTCAGCTACCTCGCCCCCATGATTTTGGCCACGATCGCCAAGCAGTTCGCAGGCAAATCGCTGACCCCGGAGGTACTCTCCAGCTTCTTTGCCGAGCAGAAGCCTCACATCAACGCCGCCCTGCCCCCGGGACTGTCGCTGGCAAATATCCCGGGTTTTGCGACCGCGACGACTGCGCCCCGGCCGGTCGCGTCCACGGCCCCCGCGGAGAGCTCTGGCCTTCCCGGCTGGCTCCTTCCCCTGGTGGGCCTCGCTCTGCTGGGTGCGCTGGCGTGGTACTTCTTTGGCAACCAGCGCGCCGAGGTAAAGCCCGTCCCCGAAACCCCACCTGTGGTCAAGGAGGAAGCACCAAAGCTAGTGCCAGAGCGTGTCGTGCCCAAGGTCGAGCTTCCGGCCGTTCCCGATCCGACCAAGCTCAGCATCGACCTGACCAGCGTCTTCACCTCGCTCACCGACATTCTCGGTGGCGTCAAGGACGTTCCCTCAGCGGAAACGGCCGCTCCCAAGCTCACCGACCTGACACCCAAGCTCGACAACCTCAAGACCCTCTGGGACAAGCTGCCCGATGCCTCCAAGAGCTCCATCAGCAAGATTGCGGTCGACCACCTTGGCAAACTCAAGGAGCTGGTCGCGCATGTCCTGGCGATCCCTGGAGTCAGCGAGAAGCTGAAACCCGTGCTCGACATCATTCTGGCCAAGCTATCCGCCTTCACGATGAGCTGACCTCCTGGTCACGATCCCGGGTGCCGCGAGCTTCCGAGCTGATGTTGAAGGGGCCGAGGCGATCCTCGGCCTCTTGGCGCTTGGGGTCGTTGCCCTGAGCTCTCGTCCCGATCCTCGTCCCATGCCAGCTCCGTAAGACAATTCGAGGAGTTTTTCAAAATTGGGCCTGACAGGAGCGGCTGCTTTGGTAACATGCTGAGCGGAAGGACTCCGCGAACGATGCATTGCCGTGACCATTTCCTCCAGGAGGGAGAAACCATGAATCGGCCGTTTTCCCTGGGCGACCTGGTCCGCTTCAAGACCGCAAGCGGGCAGTATTCCGAGGGCATCGTGATCCACCGGATCGTCGAGAAGCGGCAACCGACCATCTTCCTGATCGAGTGTGCCGACCGCCGTCGGGCGTTCCGCTTCGAGACCGAGATCAGCCTGATCGCTGCCGCCGAAATCGACGAAACGAATCCCCTGGGAATACCACGCTTCGAGACAGCGCTGACGACTCCTGTCTTCGCCAGTCCCGGTGCTGACGACTGAACGAAGGTCGCTCTTCACCGTTCCGATGCGCGCAAGAAGCTGGCGGGAAGGCGTTGCCAAATGCCCTCGCACGCGCCGCGCCAGAGTTTGTAAGATAGCTCCATGAGCGACCCTGGCCGAAGCAGCTTGACTCTCTCCGCGCTTCAGCAGATGATCTTACAAATGTACGGTGCCAAGGACGCTGCGCGCGGCGACGCGGCCACGTTCCTCTGGCTGACCGAGGAGTTCGGAGAGCTCGCCACAGCGGTCCGGTCCGGCGATCAAGAAGAACTGGCCGCGGAGATGGCGGATGTGCTGGCCTGGCTAGCCACTCTGGCCAACATCCGGGGGATCGACCTCGATGCGGCCGTGCGCCGCAAATATGGTCGAGGCTGCCCAGGCTGCGCCCAGGTCCCTTGCGTGTGCGACCCGGCCGAGAAACCGTAGCCGGGCCTTGGGGCCGGTCGCTGCTTCACCAGGTGCTGCGGCTTTCGACCGAGGTCGCTTGCTTCCGTCGCATTGCTTCGTTCGCTCGAGAACCAAAGATCGGCCACCATGATTTTGCCGCTGACGACATATCGTTTTCCGGGCCTCACGGCACCAGGTCGAATCTCCGGCCCGACCCGTTTCCCAAGCTACCGGGCCACAGGCATCTGGCTTTGTGTCTTCACCCTGGCGCTCTTCGGGGGAACGTGGCGCGAGGCTTTCGGGGCGCCACCTGCCGTCGAAATCCAGAACGTCCGGATCGGCTTGGGCGCGGGCAATGCTTACAAGATTGGCTGCTGGACCCCGGTTCGCGTTCAGCTCAAGGCGGGTGACCAGCGGCTTTCGGGCTTCATGGAGATGGTCGTGCCCGATGACGATGGCGTACCGACGGCGTTTCGCCAGCCCGTTGAGCTCGGACCCGGGCAGAGCACGCGGTTGACGGCGTATGCCCGGCCCGGTGGCCGCGACACGGAACTCACGATCCGGCTGCTCGACGGCCAGGGTCGTCGCCTGCTGGAAGCGCCCCAGTCGCTGACGATGCCGGATCCGCCCGAAGTCATCATGTCCGATGAGATGTTGATCTTGACACTCGGTCAACCCCTGGGAGTCGATCAACTGCCGAACCTCCCGGGCTTCACCGTCGGCGGCAAGGGAGAGACGGGTCAGGGAGCGGCCGAAGTGATCATGACCCGCGTGGATCCCGAGAGCGACCAGATCCCGGGGCGGTGGTATGGCTTCGACGCGGCCCAGGCCATCGTGATTGACACCGACGATCGCGCCTCGCTGGAAGTACTGGCTGGCCTGCGGGGACAGTCGCTGGTGGAATGGGTCAAGCATGGAGGGCACCTGGTTGTGGCCGTGGGGGCGAACTGGCAAGCGGTTCGCGACAGTGTCATTGGCCCGATCTTGCCGGCCCAGCCCGCCGGCCAGGAGCAGGTTCCCTCGCTCGAGACGCTCGACACCTTTGCCGGTGCGACCAAGCCGATCACTCCGGCCGGCACCCCGCCGGTGCTGGTGACCAGGCTCGAGGCAGCCGACGAGCGCGGGGGAAAGATTCTCAGCATCATGGGAAACTTGCCCCTGATCGTGCGCGGGCCGCACGGGTTCGGGCGGGTCACTTTGATCGGGGTCGGAGTTGAACAGAAGATCTTCGGCGACTGGCCCGACCGTGGCCTCTTCTGGGCGCGGGCCATGGATCTGCGCCACGACCGCCCCGAGCAAGCGGGGAGTGGCACCCGCGTCGGGGTGCCGGGACGGTTCTACCACTCGGGGGTCTCGGACCTCTCGAGCCAACTGCGGATCGGTCTGGAACAGTTTCCCGGAGTCAAGCTGATCCCCTTCGGCTGGGTGGCCTTCTCCATCTTCCTTTACATCTTGCTGATCGGGCCGGGGGACTATCTGTTTCTCAAGAAGGTACTCAAGCGCATGGAGCTGACCTGGATCACCTTCCCGACGATCGTGGCGACCGTGAGCTTGCTGGCGTACTTCGCGGCTTACCGTCTCAAAGGGAACGACCTGCTGGTCAACAAGGTGGACGTGATCGACGTGGATCAGGCCGGGGGACTGGTGCGTGGTCGGACGCTCATGAGCCTGTTCAGCCCGCAGAACCGCGACTACAACATTGGCTTTGTTCCCGTGCCGCCGAACCTCGATTATAATGTTGCCCCGCTGGCCAGCCCCAGCCCATCGGGCGAGCCGATCCGTCCCCCGGCAGGCACCGAGCTACTGACAAGTTGGTTCAGCGTGCCGGAGGCTCAGTTTGGTGCCATGGGGGGTAAGAAAAGTCCCTTCGGCTTCGTGGCCAGCGGCTACTCCTACGAGCCCACCGGCGAGCTGGAACGGTTGGAAAACGTGCGCGTCCCGATCTGGAGCACGAAGGCCGTCACGGCCCGCTGGCTTGGGCCTGGACCGGCAGCCCCGCTGGTCGATGACGACCTTCGGCCCATCGGCACCGACCGCCTGGCCGGCACGATTACCAACCGCCAGAGTTTCCCGATGGAAGATGCCATCCTGGCCTTTGGCAAGCAGGTCTACCTGCTGGGTACGATCGCACCCGGGGCGACCGTCAGAGTGGAGCTCACCGGCGACCGCAACCTCGCCGGGCTTCTTCGGGACCGGGCCTCCGCTTATCTCTCCGACCAGCCGTGGAATCGGAATTTCAAGATCAGCCGGGCCGAGCTGCTTCTGGCGATCATGTTCCACGGCAGCGAATCGACGCGTGGGTCTGAACAATCGCTCAGCAACGTGGCCCTCCACGACCTGGATCTTTCAGCCCAGCTCGCTCTCGACCGGCCGATGCTCGTGGCCAGGATCAAACGGCCGGGGGCGCAACTGGTCCTGGATAACTCGCCAAGCCCCCCCCGGATTGATCAGACGACCATGATCCGGATCATTCTCAGACTCAAGCGATCAAGCGGAGATGGCAGGTTCGCAGCCGCACAGCGGTAAAGAGCGGAACATCCCCTGGCCTCACCTCCTTTCCCAGCACGATTGACACCGAGGCGCACCGCGATGATCGAGACGAACGACCTGACCAAGATCTACGGCGAGCTCTACGCCCTGAACCGGCTTAACTTGAAGCTTCAGCAGGGTGATGTCTACGGTTTCATCGGTCCCAACGGAGCGGGGAAGACCACCACGATGCGGATCCTCGCCACCTTGCTCAACCCGAGCTGGGGAGAGGCCTCGGTCTGCGGCTACTCGATCTACACCGGCTCCAAGGAGATTCGCCGGGTCATCGGCTACATGCCTGACTTCTTCGGTGTGTATGACGACATGAAGGTGATCGAATATCTCGAGTTCTTCGCCTCGGCGTACCGGATCAAGGGGCCCGCCCGGCGGAAGATCTGCGAGGAGGTGCTCGAGCTGGTTGACCTGACCTACAAGCGTGATGCCCTGGTCACCAGCCTGTCGCGGGGTATGACCCAGCGGCTGGGCCTGGCGCGGACGTTGCTCCACGATCCCCAGGTGCTGCTCCTGGACGAGCCCGCCTCCGGGCTCGACCCCCGAGCCCGGATCGAGATGCGGGCCCTGCTCAAGGAGTTGCGATCCATGGGCAAGACCATCCTCGTCTCCAGCCACATCCTTCCCGAGCTGGCCGACATCTGCAACAAGATCGGGATCATCGAGCAAGGGCAACTGCTGGTCAACGGCGCGGTCACCGACGTGATGAAGCAGGTCCGCAGCGACATCGTCCTGAACATCGCCGTTTCAAACCGGATGACCGACGCCGCCAACACTCTCGAGAACCAGCCCGAGGTCGAGAGCGTTCAGGACAAGAACGGGGTCCTGGTGGTTAAGCTCAACGAGGGCGTCCACGAGTACGGCTTCCTCGCGAGCCGGCTGATCAATCAGGGCTTCGAGCTGACCCTCTTCAAGGAAGATGAGATCAACCTCGAGACCGCCTTCATGCACCTGACCAAGGGGATCACGAGCTAACTCGCCGAGCTCCTCGGACCGGCCAAGGACGACTCGTGGGGGCCCAGGTGTTCTCGCTTGATGGAACCATAGGTGGTCGATTCCTGGGGAAAATGCCGCATGACCCGCGACCGGCCCGGGAAGTACCACTTGTATCACGAGGCCGTGCAAGCAACCTGGCTGGGCCTTGTGGTCAACCTGCTCCTGGGATCTGCCAAGCTGGCCGGCGGGCTGGTGGGCCAGTCGTACGCCCTGATCTCCGACGCGGTGAACTCGTTGGGAGACGTCTTCACCTCGGTCGCGGTGCTGCTGGCGTTTCGCGTGGCCCAGAAGCCGGCCGATGCCGAGCACCCCTACGGTCACACGCGGGCCGAGGCCATTGCCGGCTCCAACGTCGCGGTCCTGGTCATCGTCTCGGCGCTGCTGGTGGGCTGGGGCGCCCTTCAAGGATTTTCCCAACAGGCGCACGAGGTTCCGCCCGTCTGGACGCTGGCCATTGCCGGGTCCAACGTCGTGATCAAGGAAGCGCTTTACCAGTACAAGATCCGGCTGGGCCGTCGCGCCGGATCAAGCGCGATCATTGCGAACGCCTGGGACCACCGGGCCGACGCCTTCAGCGCCCTGGCTGTTCTGGTCGGGCTCTTGCTCGTGCGCATGGGCGGACCGCGGTTCTTGGCGATCGATAAAATCGCCGCCCTGGTCGTCGTGGCTGTGATCGTCACCTCGGGGACGCGGCTCCTCTGGTCAAGCGCCCAGGAACTGATGGACGCCCAGGCCGCCGGCGCATTCGTGGATCAGATCCGCGGGGCGGCCGCCGCGGTTCCGGGGGTCAAGCGGATCGACAAGCTCTGGGTCCGCAAGTCAGGCCTGGAATATCTCGTCGATATCCACATTCAGGTCCGCGCTGATCAAACCGTCGATGAGGGCCATCGCATCAGTCATCTTGTCAAGGATGAGCTGCTCAATCGATTCGCGAACCTCCGTGATGTCCTCGTGCACCTCGAGCCCTACCCTCACATCCACGACCGGGGAAGGCAGCGTTCCGGGGGAGAGCTTTGAGAGGCCAATCGAGACGGTGGGCCGCGATCTCTGCGGGGGCCATCATGGCGACCTCGTGAAAGTGCTACATTTCGGGGCTGCCAGCGATGCCAGGATGGCGAGGTCCGCCGTGGACGGCGCGCGCCGGGCCGGACATCAACGGCCTGACAAGCTGGGACCATGCATGTCTAGAAATGTCTAGATTTCCGGAGCTCACGCAGCCAAAAAAACGCTCCAAGAGCGTTCCGTGTCGGTTCACTTACGACCGTTCGTGTCTAGTTTGTGGCGCCATAAACTGATGTACGACATTGGTTTGCGCTGTTGGTTGGCGACTTTGACTCGACGTAACCATTTTGGCACAACCCTTCCCTGGCCCGAAAAACACCCCCCAGAATATGTTTCCCACCAACAAATGGCTCAGAACCCCATGACTTTTGGTGATTGGACGAAGCGGCTTCGCCGCGGGATGGGGGGAGCGGGCTGGGTGGGTTGTGTGGACTGGGAGGGGGTTGACCATCGGATGATTCTGGTGTGATACCTTTGGATTTCCGGCCGTTGTGGCTGGAGTTCCTTGGCTCCTACGCACGAAAGGGTACCACGATGTCAGAACTCAG
>JAFAHT010000349.1 GCA_019237095.1 Planctomycetaceae bacterium | reverse complement strand
GAATCAGCACCACCGGTGGAACCGGTGGTATGAGGAAGGCCCCTTGAAGGGGCCGTAGGAGGAGGCTCGAGTCCCGCGTCACATACACCGACTACCTGGAGCTGCTCTTCATCCAAGTCCAACCGCTGGATCATGGGCGGGGGCTCGCTCCTCGGACGGTCGCTTCATGGGTTTCTCCAGGGCTTCGAGGATCTCTTCAGCGGACGATGACGCCTCTTCACGTACGGGACGGTAGAACCTTGTCAATTCTCACCGCCAGAGGGGGTGGATTAACTATGGATTTATGACGTGGAAGAAGAAGCCGTCCTCATCATTCAGGTCCTCAGCAAGCAAGATTCAATCAAGTACCTCGGAGGATCGCCATGACCATACAGCCCATCCCTGACCCGAATACGCCAATCGGCCAGATCATCAAAGCCGCGGGCTCTGAGGGAATCGTGCTCGAATCTGAAGGTCAAGGGCGTTATGCCTTGCTCCCGCTCGATGATGACGTGATCGATCTCCTCGTCGAGCGGAGCCCAAGGTTTCGCGACCTTTGCCACGAGATTCGCGAGCGCATGGACTCCGGCCAGTTCCAGACTCATGAGGAAGTCAGGAGACAACTAGTCCGAAAAGCCGCAGTTGAATGTTGCAGGGCCGAAAGGCCGAACGGGAATTGCTGAGAAGGCTCTGGAATATATCCGCTTCGCAACCTCGCTCCGGAGAGCATCATCGCCGGGAAAGCCGCCCTATTACCCTCATTCTCGCTATTATTCCAACATCATTAAACATACAAATTCCAGCGCGTGATCATCAGACGATGCCCGAGGAACCTGCCCGAGACGCGACCACCGATTCGAAGCTGCAAACGTCTTTCGACATCGGTTACCGTCTCCGGTGGCGGAACCCCCTCAGGGATCGAGAGCCGGCTTCGAGTCAGGGCTCGTGGCCGGCGCGTCTTCACGGAGGATGGGTTGCCCGGCGCGAGCGTTGTGCGTCTGCATCATTTCAACCCCGTGATCGATGGCAGAATCTCGAAGAATCCTGAAAATTACTGGCATATCGAGATTTTTTGCATTTGCAGCATTTCTTGCTTGACACGGTGAGTAGACACGGTCAGGATGTGGGAGTGAGAACTGCTTACTGGCCCCAGGAGGTGAACGATGGTCGACAAGATTCTGGAGAACTACAAGAAGGCCGTCGAGTCGACGCTGAGGCTGCAGCAGGAGATGCTGCGGAGCTGGACGATGCAATGGTCGCCGTTCGGGACTCAGGTGCCTGAGCTTCCGAAGACGGGCACATCGACCTCGGCCAGCGCGGCGCCGGCAGCGACATGGCTGGAGCAATTGAGCACGGCCCAGAGGAAGTGGACCGAGGCCGTCGCCGACATGCTAAAGAGGCACCAGGAGACGCTCGATGAGCAGTACCGGGCGGGGATCCGCGCTATCGATGATGCGTTCCGGGTCGGCGAGGCCAGAGATCCCGAGCAGTTCCGGCGCTTGAGCGAGGAGCTGTGGCGGCAAAACTGCGAGGTCCTCAAGACGGCGGTCGCGTCGCAGATGCATGACGTTCAGGCCGTGATGCAGAAGTGGTATGAGGCCGCGCGCTCGGGCGCGGCGGGGACGAAAGTCTGATCCACAGGAGTTGAGAATCGATCGGAACGACGAGCGCGTCTGCGTGCCGATCGTTCCTCGGTCTCACCTGTACGCCGGGTGCTTCGGTGGGGGGATTTTCTGCGCCCCAAGCACCCGGGGTACACCACCGACCCAGGTGCCGGTATGTCCGGCCTCCAGGTCGACTCAACGTAAACCCGGGACATCGTCGCAGATGTCCGTACCAACCGAGAAGCCTCCGGAGGTGTTGCGATGAGGCGAGTATCTCAGCAAAGCTTGGTTTGCCTTGGAGTATTACTTCTAGGGCTGCAACTTGGGTCGGAGTCGACCCTCCTGGCGTCTTGGACGGGAAGGGCCAGTGCGCTGACGGAGGACGAACGGGCGACGCTGCTCCGATACGCGAATGACACCTGGCGGTCGTTTGAGAGGTTGACCCTGCCCAGCGGCCTGCCCGCCGACGGTCTTTCCCGAGACGGCGAAGGCTGGTCCAACCCCTTGTCGCACACGTCGCCGACGAACATCGCCGCCTATCTCTGGAGCACCTTGGCCGCCGAGCGCCTGCATCTCATCGGCTCTTCCGAAGCCAGGTCACGACTGGACAGGACCCTCGCGACGTTGGCAGGCATGGATCGGACCCACGGGCTCTTCTTCAACATGCTGGACCCCCGCACCGGGGCCATCCTCAAGGTCTCCCCCTTTGACTCCAGCCCGGTCGAGCCTCTCCTGTCCGCAGTGGACAATGCCTGGTTGGCCGTTGCGCTGACGATGGTGGCCAACTCCGAACTGTCGTTGCGGGAACGCGCCGGAAGGCTCCTCGAACCAATTGATTTCCGCTTCTTCTACGACCCATACGACGCGGCCGATCCCGTCCGCCATCCAGGACAGCTTTACGTGGGCTACCAGACAGACGACCATACGTTCTACGGACACTACGGGATGCTCAACACGGAGGCCCGCATCGCCAGCTACCTCGGCATTGCCCGTGGCCAACTCCCTCCCGAACACTACTACCGGATGTTCCGCACCCTGCCTGAGAACTTAGGGCCGCAACAGCAGTCGCCCCGCGGTACGACCCGCGACTACTACGGGGTCAAGGTCTTCGAGGGTTCTTACGAATATCGTGGCGCACGGATCGTCCCGAGCTGGGGCGGGAGCATGTTCGAGGCCTTGATGGTGACGCTGTTCGTCCCCGAGGATGTCTGGGCCCCGCGGAGCTGGGGGATCAATCACCCGCTCTATGTCCGGGCGCAGATCGCCCACGGATTGGAGGAGGTCGGCTACGGCTACTGGGGCTTCTCGCCCGCCGCCAGTCCGCGAGGGGGTTACGAGGTATACGGCGTGAAGGCCCTGGGGACCTACACCCTCGGTTATTTCTCCTATGAGATCGGCCCGTCCGTCCCGCCACTCCTGATGCCTCATTCGACGCGCTCCACCCACGGCGTCGTCACGCCGCATGCCTCTTTTCTCGCCCTGCGTTATGCCCCTCACGAGGCGATTGCCAATCTCCGCGCCCTCTCAAGCGGCTTGCCGATTTACGGCCCACTGGGCTTCCACGATTCCGTCGACGTGTCGGCGGGGGTGACTTCCGGTCGCATCCTGGCCCTGGACCAGGGGATGATCATGGCGGCGATCGCCAATGAGTTGGTCGACGACGCCATGCAGCACGCCTTCAGCGACGGCCTGGTCGAACAGATCGTCCGCCCCTTGATCGCCGTGGAACAGTTTTCCGCCGGACTGCCTGGCCAGCTCATCGGGGTCCAGCCGACGGTGGCCGGTGCTCAAGACGGTGGCAGAAGGCGAATTCAGGACTCGAACGCCCGAATCTCGAGAACCGCCCAGACGGCAGCGCCGGGCTCAATTGCTCCTCAATAGCCCTCGAGGCATCGTCCCAAAGCGGGCTCGGCAGTCCTGGGTAGGGTGGGTGCAACCCCCCAACAGACATAGGCTTGTGTCCAGTGGGTTGCACCCACCCTACGAAGAAATGGGACGATGCCGCGGCTCCGAAGAGATCAAGCCCCAGCACATCGCCGAGGCCGTGGGATATCGCTCGCTCGACTGCAACATGTTTGTGTGATTTAATCGAATCCGATCTCATCGCGACGACCGGAGTCCATCGACCATGGCCTCAATTCTGCCTGGCACCCGACTTGTGCTTCCTCTCCACGGCGTCTCCTACGACTTCTATCAACAGGTTCGTCGAGCGCCGGGCAATCGCCTTTTGCGAATGACCTACCATGACGGGACGCTGGAAATCATGTCACCGCAATACCGGCATGAGAAGTACTCCCGGAGGATCGGCCTAGTGGTGCTGGCGGTGACTTCCGTGCTCGGCATTCCATGCCAGGGCACTGGTTCGACAACCTTCAGCCGTCGCGGTCCGCGGATGTCACAGGGATGGGGAAAGGAACCTGATCAAAGCTTTTATTTAACTCATGAGTCCCGGATCCGCGGCAAGGACGAGATCGACCTGGAGGTCGATCCACCCCCGGATCTCTGGATTGAAGTCGATCATCGTGGAAGCTCGAGAGGCCGGATGCGGCTCTACGCCGCGCTCGGTGTCCCCGAGATCTGGCGATTTCGGCCCCGGCGTCAACAGCTCTGGTTTGGCTCCCTTCAAGAGTGTACTTATGTCGAGATCGTGCGCAGTCTCGCCTTACCGATGCTCACGCCCGAACTGGTCCTCGAAGCCCTGAACCTGGGGGCCGACCTGCCCGAGTCTCAATGGGATCCCCTCTTGCGTAACTGGATCCAAGGCAGACTCTCACCTGCTTGACTGCCGGGCTGGAAGCAATGCGCAGTCCTCGATGACGAGCCGCCGGGGGCCGCGAGTCAAAGTCGGCATGAGGGCCGAAATCCAGGTCGCCTCGCTGGGCGAACGACGGCTTCCCGGCAGAGTGTCCTCGATCACGCCCCTCTCTTCGGTCAACGAAAAGAGTGGGACTTTCGTAGCTTCGCAGGATGTCTCCCCACCCTCTGGAAAAGGCGTCGCCCACGCGGGCAGAATGGGGATGAGGCTCGCCGAGGAAAGCGGTAACAACCTGGCTCGACGTCTTGATCATGATCCGACGGCTCGTACGCAGGACGCTGACTCTTCTCCTTCTCGTGGTCTTGGCCCTCGGAGTTCTGCGGACGAAGACCGGGCTACGGCTTCCTCGTAGCGCCCGGTGGGCGACCAGTCGGACAGTCCCGACGCGGCCGGCCGGGACCAGGGTCCTGGTGGATCCTGCCACGGTCTGGGTCGATGACGGCGACACGATCCGGATCACGTGGCCCGACGCCCCGCGCGAAACGGTTCGGATCCTGGGCATAGACGCTCCCGAGATCGGGCACGGGAGCAACCCGACCGCCGGGGACCAGCCGTACGGTCGCGAGTCGCTCGAGTTCGCCCGCCGGCACCTCCTCGGGGCCGGCCGGCTGGAGCTGCTCAGAGCCGCCCACCACGACCGCTTCCTGAGGACGCTGGGCTACTTGTTCGTGGACGGGGTGAATTACTCAACGCTGGCGGTCGAGAACCATATGGCCGAGTGCACAATTGAACGCTTCGGCGATTCCGGCTTCCCCCGCGAGGCAGCCGAGGTCCGCGATGCTGAGCGACGTGCCGGCCCGCCGCCGTTTGAATCCCCGGCGCGATTCCGCGAGAGGGCGACGCCTATCCCACGGGCCCCCCGCATCCTGCGCTGATCGGTGAATCATCTCCAGTACTGGTCGTTTTCGTAGTCCGGTCGGTCCCTGAGGTTCATGTCGATTCCTTCTGAACCGTAGACCAGCATCTTGAACGTCTGGTAGGGCAACGGCGCGAGGAACCGGATCCGGATCGAGCACTTGCCAAGGAACGGCTTGACAGCCGAGACCACGATACCGTCGATCATCGGAGTGGTAATGTCGCCCTCGCCCAAGGCCTTGAGCCAGACCCTTTCGCCTGGCCGCGCCCGAGGATCGCGACGAGACTTGACCAGGCAACCCTGCATCGAGACGTTCTCGAGCTCGACGCGATGGTCTACCTCAGAACCGGACTCAATCAAGGAAAGGATCAAGGCCTTGGTCACCGCGGGATAACGACAGGCAAGGCGCCGGTCCATCGCGGAGCTTATCGTCCGCGAGTCATTTGTCCCGCTTCTTCGTCCTGAATGACTCATGGCCGCTTTCCTGAGGACCAACTCCTTCCGCCCGAGGTGGTTCCCGACTCAACCTTGATCCGGAAGGACCCTCGACCCAGTCGCATCGTGCTCGCCAGAGAACCCTAAGCCGTGAATCGACCCTTGTCAAAAAATCAGGGCTTCGAGCAGCGCCGGCCTATGAAAGATGACGGCGGCACGGCGTGGCGAACGGCTGATTGGCTCGGGCAGGGCAAATCAGAGATGGAAAATGGCTCATGGCGGATGGCAAGTTGATTTGACATTCTCACACGGTCGGTCCCATGTCATGATCCATTTTCCAAGCAGGGCATCAGCAGGTCAAATCCGCGACATCACCAGGGAGGCATTCTGGCCGCCGAAGCCGAAGCTATTGGAGATCGCCTTGTTCAGGGGGACCTCCCTGGCCGTGTTGGGGACGTAGTCGAGGTCGCATGCCGGGTCGGGCGTTGCCAGATTGATGGTCGGAGGAACCACTCCACGCTCGAGCGAGAGCGCGGTCGCGGCGGCCTCCACGGCTCCCGAGGCTCCGATCAGATGGCCGATCATCGACTTCTGGGAACTGATCGGAATCGACGTGGCGCGGTGCCCGAAGACGCGCTTGACCGCAACGGTTTCCATCAGGTCGTTGAGCTTTGTGCTCGTGCCGTGAGCGTTGATGTAATCGATCTCGGAGGCGTCGATGCGGGCCTCGCGCAAGGCCGCGGTCATGGACAGCGCGGCACCCTTGCCTTCGGGCTCGGGACGGGTGATGCCGAAGGCATCAAAGGACGAGCCATAGCCGGTGATCTCAGCGTAGATTCGAGCTCCCCGCCGCTTGGCCCGGCGGAAACTTTCCAAGACCAGGACCGCGGCGCCCTCGCCAAGGACGAAACCGTCACGATCGGCATCGAACGGGCGAGACACTTCCGACGGCGGCCGAACCGAGGAGCTAACGGTCTTCATGGCCGAGTAGGCCACCAGGAGCTGAGGATCGAGCCTGCTGTCGCACCCGCCGGCCAGCATGACATCCGCATCACCGCGAGCGATCAGCCGGAACGCCTCGCCCACGGCCTGGGTCCCCGCGGCGCAGGCGGTGACGATCGTGTTATTCGGCCCCATCGCGTGATGGAGGATTGAGATGTGGGCCGCAGCCATGTTGGGCAGATGCTGCAGCAGCCAGAGCGGGAAGATCGACTCCGAGCGAGCCTGGGCGAACCGCGCTGGATCAAAGCTGCCGCTGGCGTCCACGCTTCGAAGGATCGGAGTCACCAGCTCACCAACATCCATCGGGGTGATTCCCGTCCCCATGCACACGCCGAACCGCCCCGGGTCGAGCTGCTCCACGCGGAGGCCGGAATCCTCGACCGCCATGGCAGCGGCGCCCACGGCGAACCTCACCGCCCGGCTCATCAGCTTCACGTTCTTCCGATGCTCTCCCAGGTAGGGAAAGACATCGAAGTCCCGAATTTCACCGGCGATCTTGATCGCGAGCCCCGTGGTCTCGAAGCTCTCGATATAACTGACGCCGGAACGTCCTTCCAGGATCGCCTCGCAGAACTCGCGGCGACCAATCCCGTTGGGAGCGACCACACCTATTCCGGTCACGACGACGCGGCCCATGTTGCTCTCCCACCCTCGTTCGTTGCGTTATCTGGAGTGCAGTGTGGGATTTCCGATCCTTGATTCTGTCTTTCCCTTTTTTCTGGCGTTACACTGGGCTCGATCCTTCCGCTTGCATGACAATGGCTACCCCGAGATCGCCAGGCTCGAATCGAAAGCTTCCCGAACCTGAAAGACTCACCGGGGTCTTTCCTCGTTGCCCACCCGTCTCGCGGACGCGAACCATGCGGGTCCTCGATCCCCGGGCCTTGGCAGACAACAAACGTCACGGCTTGCCCTGATAGCATAACTTATCATGCCCCGCAGGAACGTGCAAATCGTTTGCGGAAGCTGGGAGGAATAAGATATATCGGCAAACTAATGATGCCGACTGTAGCTCAACGCGAGCACTTGGTGCGAACTTGTCGGCTGGTCTTCAGGATTCTGAGCGATTTATGTCCCAGGAAACCGTTGGCAAGGATTCTCGATTGTTTCTTGGGTTAAGCTTGGATGGAAAAAAGCCGGCAATAGGGCGAAGATCGGTCCATGTGTACATTGGCCAGTACGGTAGGGTCAGTTCGTATCTCATCGGCAACGATGGGAGCTTCCTAAGGAAATAAGAGCCACTGAAAGGATCAGGCATGCCACTTGAGCTTGCAGCACGGTCTGGATTGATTGAGCCTTCGGCAACGATGGCGATGGGGGCCGAAGCCAAGCGATTAAAATCACTAGGTTTAGAAATCCTGGACTTCTCGCTGGGCGAGCCCGATTTTGACACCCCCGCAAACGTCCTGGAAGCGGCAATCAAGGCGCTGAGCTCGGGGAAGACCCATTACACACACCCCGCCGGCATTGCCGAACTACGCCAGGCCGTGGCTGACCATTACACGCGGCACCACGGGGTGACGACGGACATGTCTCAGGTCGTGATCTCCAATGGGGCGAAGCATTCCATTCACAATGCGCTGATGGCGGTGTGCGGGCCGGGAGACGAGGTGATCATCCCGGCTCCTTACTGGGTCAGCTATGCCGACCTGGTGAAACTCACGGGCGCGACCCCGGTGGTGATCGCGACCACGGAGGCATCGGGGTTCAAGCTGTCTCCCAAGCAGTTTCTGGAGGCAGTCACGGCGCGGACCCGGCTGCTGATGATCAACAGCCCCTCCAACCCTACGGGGGTCGTGTATGAACGATCCGAGTTGGAAGCCCTGGCTGACGCCGTACTCCAGACAGACGTCGGCGTTCTCTCCGATGAGATCTATGAGCAACTGACTTATGGCGATGCCCGGCCGACCTGCTTTGCGACCTTGCGGCCTGGCTTGAAAGACCGCACGATCACGGTTTCGGGCGTTAGCAAGAGCTACGCCATGACTGGATGGAGAATAGGCTGGACGGTGGCACAGGCCCCGGTCTCCAAGTTCATGGGGGACCTGCAGAGCCAGGAGACGAGCAATCCGTGTTCGATCAGCCAGTGGGCCGCCCTCGAGGCCATCACCGGTCCGCAGGATTCGGTCGTTGCGATGAGGGCCCAGTTCGCCCGCCGCCGTGACCATGTCCTGGAGCGGATCACGAAGCTGCCCGGCGTTACATGCACACCACCGGGCGGGGCCTTTTATGCCTTCCTGAATGTCTCGGACCACTTTGGGCGGAAGCTGGGCGAGCGATGCGTCCTCGATTCCACCTCGTTCTGCATGGCTGCTCTCAGTTCCGCCAAAGTCGCGCTGGTGATGGGTTCGGCGTTCGGGGCTGAGGGTTATGCACGGATGTCGTTCGCGGCCGATCTTGCCACCATCGACAAGGGTTTCGATTCCCTGGAGCGGTTCCTCGCAAGTTGAGACCGGAACCTGCCGATAAGAAGAACTGAAGCATTCTGCCGTGAGATCGCGCTTGTCCTTTCCGGCAACATGGGCTAAGGTGAGCGTCCCGTCGTGAAATCATCTCCGTTTTCGTTCTGCGAACCGGCTTTGTGCTCACGGCCTGTACCAGGCCAGTGATGCCTGCCGTGCCGCCGAAGGGAGCTTTTTACGTGCGGCGGTTTTCCGGCCTCAAGGGGACTCGGCCATGAAGGTTGCGCCACGTCTGCTGCCCGCGATGCTGGCAACCCTGGCTACACTGAGCGCAGCCGGATGTCGAACGGCCAGCATGGGATCGATCGCCCACAACCGTCCTCCGGAGGTCCGGCCTCAGTCCACGTTCGACCTCCAGGAGTTCGTCGCGGAGCACAACCAGAACGCCGAGCGAATTCAGAGTCTCGAGGCCAAGCCGGCAATCACGGTGACGATGGGGCCGCAGGGTGATGCCAAGAGCGGGGCTGTGGTCGGCCATCTTGCCGTGGAGCGGCCCCGCAATTTCAAGCTCGAGCTTTCCCACTCCATGTCGACGATCGGCGACATCGGTTCGAACGACGAACGCTTCTGGTTCTGGTTCCAGAACAGCAAGGACAAGTCGGTCTATTACTGTGACTACACGGAGCTGAGCTCGACCTCGCTGGCCGTCACCTATCAACCCGACTGGATCGTGGAGGCAATGGGGCTGAAAGGGATCACGCCCGACGAGGCAGCCCAGATCAAGGTGCGCCCCGGGCCACAGCCCGGAACGACCAACCTGACGTTCGCTCCCACCAAGGCGGGTGGCCAGACCTATTCCCGGGTCATGGTTGTCTCGGACAGCACCCGCAAGGTCAGCGAGTTTCGGGTGATCTCAAGCGACGGCAAGGCCACGATCGCCCGGGCGACGATCAAGAAGTACCGCGATCTTCCCGTGGCGGGGCCGACATCGGAAGAAAGCTCAACGGCCGCACGAGAAACCTGCTCGATGCCAGAGAACATCGTGCTCGAGTGGAAGCGGGAGATGCTCTCCCTCGACGTCGTTCTGAAGGAAGTGAGGATCAACCAATTCGACACCAGCAAGCGGGCGGCCCGGTTCGTCCAGCCGACCGTCGCCGGCTACACCCCAGTGAACCTGGCCGAGGTGGCCAGGCAAAAGGCCCCAGCGAGCTCGACGGCTGTCCGCGAGACAATTCCCGTGCCAGAGCCGCGGAGCCGCGTTCGCCTCAATCCCCCTTTGCAGATCCGCGGCGAGGACGCGGCCGCGAACACGCCGCGACGGCAGGACCAGGTCCGTCCCAAGAGTCCCATGCTCCTACCCGTCCTTGACCTCGACGTGGTTGCCGCCCCCGTGCCCACGGCGCCTGACTCGCCGGCCGACCGCAGCAGCGGCACGGCTCTGGCGACCAACCCGGGCATCGCGCTGGAGCGATGACTGTGATCGAAAACGCGTCGTCACGGATTGCGTAGCGGGACAACCGGACTCACATCGCGGTCCGGTGTTCGGCGGTATTCCGCAGTCGTTTCCTGGCCTTGGAGAGGATCGGCCCGACCGAGGCCTCGGGAATTCCCAGTCGCTTGCCGATTTCACGGTAGTTCATGAACTGGAGGTGATAAAGCCGAACAGCCTCAGCCTCCTGCTGGGGAAGCTCTTCGAGCATCCGATCGACCTCTTCCGCGGTGACGATGGCCTCGACCTCGCCCGAGGCGTCACTGACGTTCTCGCGATGGGCGCTGGCGTGGCTAAGCTCGGCCTCACGCTGCCGCTTCACCATCTCCTTGACGCAGGTTCGTCGGGCGATCACCGTCAAGTAAGTCGGCAGCGAGCTGACGCCCTTGTACCGCCGCAGGATCTCGTAGTCGTCGTCGACGATCCTCAGCAAGATCTCGGCCGCGATGTCTTCTATGTCGGCCTGCGAGACAACCCGGCTGCGGGCCTGCGCAACGTGCTGGATCACGTGGTAGATCAATCCCACGTAACGGTCCACGAAGTCGTTCCAGGCACCAGGCTCACGCCCCATGCACCGGTCGATCAGTTTGCGATCAAGCTCGCTCAGAGGCACAGCGATGCCTCCCGTACTGGAGGGTCTTCAGGCGCGGCGGATAACATCGTCTACAAGGGAGGCCAGAGATTCGTTATAATTGTAGCACGAGCAACCCGTTAGGCAATCTGCGTCGAGAATCCTTTCCCGGCTTGAGAGGAACATTCCGAAGGGATGGGAAAATTGGCAAGATTGCGATGTTCGTAACGGCAGCACTCAGAAGCAATTCCGATTCCTGCCTGATTGGGTTCGGGGTAGAATCGAGCGGGGTTGTTAACCGATAGCTTGTCTGTAGATTCGTCGAAAACGGCGATCAGCGGTCGACGGGGCATCCGCTCGATCATGGGCGTGTTCCCTCCGCAGAGGTTTTCCAATCCCGGCCATGCGATCGATGCCGGGTGACACCCGGTCCTACCGCTGCCGATTCCCATGACCGCTCTTGTCGCGGATTGTTCCCTGCCTTTGGGAATCTCGGAAGCCGGTTGGTTCCTCGAGGAGGGTTGACCTTGAACGAGTCCAGAGCGATCCCGAAAATCCTCATCGCTGACGATAACACGCAGAACGTGGAGCTGCTCGAAGCTTATCTCAGTGATTTCGATTGCGTGCTGCGCACGGCGAATGACGGTGAGGAAACGCTCCGCGTGGTCGCGGAGTTTCAGCCCGACCTCCTCCTCCTGGACATCATGATGCCTCGGCTTTCGGGCTTCGAGGTGTGCCGTAAGATCCGTTCCAACCCGGCCACCACGGACCTCCTGATCCTGATGGTCACCGCGCTCAACGAAGCCGCGGATTTCGAACGGGGCGTGCAGGCCGGGACCGACGACTTCTTGACCAAGCCCGTCAACAAGATTGAGCTCTTGTGCCGGATCCGCAGCCTCCTGCGGGTCCGCCACCTCAAGAACCAGCTTGAGCGCACGCTGGCGTATCTGGCGGAGTTCGAGGCCGCCAGCCGGGCATCTGCCTCGACCGGAAGTCCGTAGGTTTTCCACCGACCATCGAGCGGGATTACTTATCAAGCCCCGGCGAGAAAACAACAGGCGGGTAGGAAACCCGCCCCAAGGCCCGCAGGTCCTTCAAGAATCTTGTCCCACGTCAGACCTCGATTTTCAGGTCGGGTTCGGGCAAGGTGCGGAAGATCTCGGCCACGCGGTAGCCGAATCCCGGACCATGGATGGTCGAGAGGTCGAGCAGGCCCTGGCTGCGGCGGTACAGGCCGGGGTGGATGGCGGCCTCGGGAAGCGAGGCCTGGGGGCAAAACTGCATTCCGTTCGACTCGACCCCCATGATGGTACCGGCGTGGGCGGCAAGCAGGACGTGGGGTATTTGCGCGAGCATCGGATTGGCGAGGTCCTGAACCATCAGCGTCATACCGTGGGCCCGGGCCCAGCAAAGGGCCAAAAGCGCGCCGGTCTGGGTCTTGCACGTCTTGAGCGCCACCCCTGTCCAGCCCAGCGAGCGGCCCAGGCGGACCAGCCGCCAGTCGTGCGCGCTCTCGTCCATGAACAGGGGCTTGCGCGCCGAGACGCCGTGCACGTCGATGCGATGGGCCTCGAGATCGTAAGGAAACGGCTGTTCCACATAGAGCATCATCCCGTACAGCCGGGGCTGCTCGCGCATCAGGCGATCAAGAATCGTATTGACATAAGAAGGTTCCTGGACCGTACAGTTGAAGTCGGCGGTCAGCCAGTCCACGCCCTCGGCGAGCGCGATCTCGCCCACCCGCAGCAGCCGGTCATAATCCCAGGCAGCATCGTTGCCCCGCAGCTTGACCTTCAAGCACTTCAGGCCGTCCTGGCGGATCCAGTCG